>JAIDXA010000314.1 GCA_029058705.1 Paramuribaculum sp.
ACCTTACCCATAGGCAAATGCTATATCGCTCCTCCTGATTGGCTGGAGTCAGGTATGGCCCACGTCATAGTTACCCGAGTGCGACCAAGCGGCAATCTGGTTATGGCATCATTTCTTGTTGACACGTTTTGCCTTGGTGTAAAGGATGCGGGGGTACATGAAAATATAACTCCGTGTGATTTTGAAGAATACCTTGACAATTATAAGAACGGTATTGGACTTGAAGAAATCAGTTATAATGAAGCCCACAATATCATCTACGGAGCAATGGCTTTCGCAGAGGAAGGTGGCATCACCCCCCCAAAAGAGTTTGACCCTGCGGGATATATTCTGGAAGAGGATACGGATGACATCCCGCTGATTGAATATGATTTCGGTAAAAACGGCAAACATTTTCTTGTTGTCAATCCCGACAGAAAGGAGATGTCATATTTCCATACACTGAAGAAAAAACTTGGCGATGATTTTGAATATGTCATGCCCTATGGTGAGGAATATGAGGAAGAGGACTATGATGAATACTCTCCGTTATCCAAAATAGACTGCGAGACCATAAAGAAAGCATTTGAAGGGATGAGCAAATGGGAAGAGGAATCAGACCGTCATCCCGATGAAAAATACACATATCAATACCCCGACTATCCTCAGACGCTTTCCGTCAAGAATCAGTTTATCGCGGATGAGTTGCTATCTCCTGACAATTACAGTTGTCTGCCCCGCGAGGTCATTGACCGGATTCTTGCCCTGCCGAAAGACGAAGCTGCACAAGACATCAGCGACGTAATACTCTATTCTATCGGCAAGACTTATAAAGGTATTAACGATGACACAATCGAGGGTTGGCACAACAGTGCGATTATGCACTCGCTGATACTTCTTGCCCAACTACAAAGCGACAAAGGCCTTGATGCCGTCCTTGAGATTATGCGACAGACCGGTGAGTTTGCCGATTATCATCTTGGCGACCTGACCCCGGAACTGCTGCATCCTGCTCTTTATGCGTGTGGCAAAGATAATATCCCGGCAATAGAATCATATCTGAATCAACCCGGACTGGACTCTTATCTCCGCTCACAGGCTCCCGATGCTCTGGCAATGATAATCTTCAATCAACCTGAAAGACGTGGCGAAATCATCGAAATGTTCCGACGACTTCTAAACAACATGATTTCAAATCTCCCCATTCAGAAAGCGTGTGACGGAACATTCGCCGGTTTCGTGATGAGCAATTTGATGGACATAGACGCGAGTGAACTTATACCGGAGATCAAAGATACATTCGCGACCAACTGCGTGAACAAAACGATTGCCGGAGACTGCAAAACAGTCATCAAAGACATCGAGCTCGGTCGCGGAGCAATACGCAATGAAAAATATCAGATTCCTGACATATATGAACAGTATGACAGTCTCAAAAAATTCATAACGAAACCCGAATAGGACCCGGGGATGCACACGCATCTGTATGTACTCCCTCAATCCTGAAATCCGCAATAACATGCAATTAATTTGGTCGTACGGTATTTTATGCCTAATTTTGTAAATATCATTCCGCGGAATGTTATGTCCAATTATTAGACATAAATATCATTATGGTGACATTTACAACCAAATCAATGGCTACACCTGATGTAATAAGGAATCTCGGCATGAGGTTTCGCGATTACAGGTTGCGGTTGCGCATGACCCGTAAGGAGGTTTCCGAAGCGGCGTCTATCGGCATGACCACACTCTATAGGTTTGAGTCCGGGAATATGACTGACATTTCGTTCAGTACTCTGCTGAGACTATTAAAGGCAATAGGGCTTGGAGAGAACTGGGATGTACTGCTGCCCGAATTGCCCGAATCGCCTTATATGTATGACGACAATGAGAAAAAGGCGCAACGTGTAAGACATCGTAAGTCATAAGTCAGAGTGATGAGTTACGAAGTTCTACCTCTTAACTCGTCATTCTGACTTAAAACCTAAAATTAGATGAAAGATAGCATATTAAAAATGCAAGAGTAAAGCTTTTGCTCTCAGAATTATCAAAATGTATAATTTTCTTTGCGATGAAAAGAAGGAATATGTGATATCAAAACAGGTATTACGTAGTGGCACAAGCATAGGCGCGAATATTGCAGAGGCCTTTTATGCCCAAAATGAAGCTGATTTTATAGCCAAATTATATATCTCTCGTAAAGAAGCCGGAGAAACGCTCTCATGGATTGACCTTCTAAACAACTCTGACCTATGACATACATAAAAGTCAATCTATGGGGGCAGGAAATCGGACGGCTCGTGTGGGACTCAGCCACGAGACGTACATACTTTATGTATAACCCTGAGCTGAAAGACAGGATTCCTGACATTGCTCCGCTACTTTCTCCTGCAAAGAACCGGAATATTCTTTTGCCTATATATGGGGACGACCGGCCTATTTACCAGGGGCTTCCTCCGTTTATAGCTGATTCGTTGCCGGACTCTTGGGGTAACACGCTATTTGACAAATGGGTAAAGGACAACAAAATACCGCGTAATAAAGTTACGCCACTGTATAAACTGATGTTTATCGGCACACGAGGAATGGGTGCTCTGGAATATGAGCCATACGCTGCCGACCTTGCCCACACCCGCACAATCGACATCAAATCACTGTATGACATATCCCTGAAGATTCTCGAAGACCGGGAAAACACAGTTCTGACCGCTAACGAGGAACTGACGTTGCAGGCATTACTTGCTGTTGGCACATCTGCAGGCGGGCGTCAGATGAAAGCGATCATCACTATTGACAATAAGACCGGAGAAATTCGGTCCGGTCAGACTGATGGGTTTGAAGGTTACGAATATTACATTCTGAAGTTCGGAGATAAATCCATGCCTATCGCTGAAATTGAAACAGCGTATTATGAAATGGCGGTAGCAGCCGGAATCGAAATGGAGAAGTGTCGGCTATTGCCTATAGACGGCATCAATCATTTTCTGAGCAAACGTTTCGATCGTAAAAAACGGCAAGAAGATTCATGTTCAGACTTTGGCAGCCATAAACCCCGAGGCGCGAAGCTATGAAGACCTCGTTGCGACATGTCGCGAACTCTCAATCTCCGAATCCGAGATTGAGCAGCTCTTTGCACGGATGGTTTTCAATGTCATGGCCAACAACACCGATGACCATAACAAAAACTTCTCATTTCTTCTTGAAGAGAATGGGAAATGGCGGATGTCACCGTCATACGATACGACATTCATATTCAACACAAAAGGCACAGGCCCCAATATCGAGCGTAGATTGAGCATTGGAGGAGAAACAAGTGAGATTTCCAAGACAGACCTACTCGAGTTTGCAAAACAGCATGATATAAAGAATGCCAACGCAATCATAAACCGTGTAGCCAAGACAATATCAAAATTCGGTGAATACGCCGAGCGGTACCACATCTCTCAACCATGGCGCGGCATAATCCAAAAGACACTGAACGACAACCTTATCGCTTTCGGCTATATTGTCAAAGACGATGGTGCTGGAGAATCTTTGTGCGATATGCACGGAAGGGAAATTAGCAACTTTTCGGTTTCTGTCAATTCCAAAGGACATTATGAAGTGGTTGCGATAATTGACGGACAGCGTCACCGACGATTCGTCAGACCCAACATGAATCTGTATTCCGACCTGACAAATCAAGACTTTTATAATCTTTCCTCCGATGGGAAAATCCGATTGGCTGAAACGCTATTCCCTCCGGAATAAATAGCGTAAAAAGTTGAACACCAAAACCTGTCTGATACATTTTTCCGTCCATAATATTGCGATCGCATAATCGATTGCCATTTTGAAGTTTTTGTACGCCCATCTGTATGTCGCAAAAAGTTAAAATCGGCATACTCTTTTGATAATCGGATTATTATAGCTATATTTGTCTTCTATGAGCATTGCTGTCAGAATATAGGGTTGTAATCCTGCACTACAAGACCAACATATCTGTCGCTATCTAATGCCGTGCCAATAAGTTAACATTCAACATATCCTCATAAAACATAAACACCCTTCTGCAAAACCGGAGAACAGCAAAACGTATCGTTTAGCAAACACTGAGAATTTTCAACCTCCACGAATTCATCGGATAACCCCTCGGATCAGCAGCATATTTGGAGTCGTCTATACCAAGCAATAAAATATTCACAAACATCTAACAATGATACCTCCGTTTCAACAATACCTTTATCCGTTTCTCAAACTGATGGGGGATGGTAAAGTCAGAAATATATCACAAGTGAGCGATGATCTCGGTGAATATATGAATTTTACCGATGAAGAGCTTGCTGAAACATATGAGACAAGTGGCCAAAACCGACATCGCGGCCGATGTAGCTGGGCAAGGACTTGGTTTCTAAAAGCCGGTGTGCTTGAGTCTCCCAAACGAGGTCTTTTTGTAATCTCAAAATCAGGTAGAGAGCTTGTGGAGTCTGGTGAGACGGACATTACACAAA
>JAIDXA010000315.1 GCA_029058705.1 Paramuribaculum sp.
TCAGGCGCTGCCACTGTGCTTTTATTGAGTCAAGATTGTCATTCATATTTTTTATCAATAGAATTGTTTACATAAACAATTTCACTACAGTCAGAGGGTGGTTGGCTTGAATCAAATCAAGACTGAGAAGATTATTTTGAAGTTCATACCTTATCATACCTTTCATTCGTTTTATCGTCAACACGGTTTAAAGTCAAACACTCTCTTAATCTTTTGATGCAGCCTCGGCCAAACGGTTGCGGATCCGAAACAATCGGGAAGCGACATTCTGACGGGTTATTCCGACAATTGAAGCAATCTCCTCGTAACTGTGTTCATCCAGCCAGAGCATGATGATCGCCTTGTCGACCTTGCCGAGCCGACCTATAAGCTGATACATCCTGGCCAGATTGGCCGCCCGTTCGGCTGCTGAAGTATCGTCGGCCAGATTATACGCGTCATCGCCAAGCCGTTCGGCCGACGAATGCTTCCCGTGGCGACGGAAATACGTGATACACGTATTCAAGGCTATTCTGTAGACCCATGTCGAAACTTTCGACCGGCCGGCAAATCCATCCAGTCCCGTCCAGATATTTGCAGCAACTTCCTGATAAAGATCATGGAGATGCTCAGTGTCCTCAGCATACATGTAACACACTTTATAGATAAGCGCGTCATACTGGTTCAAAATCTCCGCGAACCGGATGTCTGCAGAAGGGTCTTTTCGCATCAGTCTATTGCCATTTGGAAAATCCCGCAGGGGGGATTCAATTTTTCAGATATGACGCTGTTTTTTTCAAAAAATTACATTCCACCACTATTTTTTCAGCCTCTGGCGACGCATTCCGTTTGAATCTCGTAAAAAAATTGTGTACTTTTGTAATCACTATCTTTCCCCTCCAAGCCCACCTGTCATGAAGAAGACCGATGAAATCCAACGCCCTACCGTGATCGGCAGTGAATATCTGATCCGACGCCCATGGCTCACCGCCAGACGCGACCAGCTGCTGATGCCGGACGGCACTGTCAATCCCGAATTCTACGTACTCGAATATCCATCGTGGGTCAATATAATTGCCATCACTGAAGATGAACGCTACGTCATGGTGCGCCAATATCGCCACGGACTCGGCATCATCTCCACCGAGCTTTGCGCCGGAGTTGTCGAAGACGGAGAAGAACCCATTGAAGCAGCCCGACGGGAACTGCTCGAAGAAACCGGCTACACAGGTGGAACATGGGAACTGCAATGTGTCATTTCGGGCAATCCTTCCACAACAAACAATCTGACCTACTGTTTTCTTGCCCGCGGAGTCGTTCCTACAGGCAACCGCCACCTCGACCCGACCGAAGATATTGCAGTGATCACCCTTTCGCGCCCAGAACTGCTCGACCTCCTCGAATCCGATGAAATGAAGCAGTCACTGATGCTTGCACCGCTCTGGCGTCATTTCTATCTGACCGACCGACAATCCATCAAGACACGATGACACTGTTTGCCGAAGTCATTGTGCCGCTGCGCATTGCCGGCACATTCACCTATGAGATCCCCGAGAATCTGGCCGGTCGCATAAAACCCGGACAGAGAGTTCTTGTCCAATTCGGATTGAAAAAATTCTATACAGCCATTGTCGATTCGCTGACAACGCGCCCCCCGGAAGGATACGGGATCAAGCTTCTGATCATGGCTCTCGACGACTATCCGATCCTGCGCCATCCTCAACTCAAACTCTGGCAATGGGTGGCCGACTATTATCTGTGTTCGGTCGGCGAGGTAATGAGAGCCGCCCTGCCAGCCGCCTTAAAAGTCGAAAGCGAGACTTTCATCGAGCTTGCCCCGGGCTATGACGAGATCCTCAACGAGAACCTCAACGAACGGGAAGCCGTAATCCTCCAGGTTCTCGAACATCATGCCAAACGGATGTCTGTAGCCGAGATCGAGAAAGCGACCGGCTACACCAACGTAAGCCTGACTGCAACCCGCATGCTTGAAAAAAAACTCCTGATTGTTTCGGAAAAACTTGTCGAACGTTATGTGGCACGCAAAATCACATGCGTTGCCGTAAACGCCGACCGGGGCGACAGCAACCGTCTTCACGCCATGTTTGACTCTGTCGGCCGGGCGAAGAAGCAGCAGACAGCACTGCTGGCTCTTCTCGAAATGTCGGCGTTCATGCAACCCGGCGCGGAACTCAAAGAGGTCGAAATCACAGAACTCCTCGAACGGACCGGCCTGACACGGCCGATCATAACCGAACTACAGCGCAAGGACATTGTCAGGATCTACACCCGGGAGATAAATCCGTTTGACGCCTCCGGCCTCACCGGATCGCCGCTCCCTTCGCTGAGCGCTCCACAGCAGACCGCACTCGACGCCCTCCACCGTTCGTGGACCGATAAGGATGTCTCGCTCCTCCACGGAGTGACATCCTCCGGTAAAACCGAAATCTATATCCACCTCATCGACCACGTCCTGAAACAACGCCGCCAGGTCCTATACCTTGTGCCCGAAATCGCCCTGACCACACAGCTCACCGACCGACTGCAAAAAGTGTTCGGCGACAAAGTGATCGTCTACCACTCTAAGTTTTCCGACAATGAACGTGTCGACATCTACCGCCGCATCCTCTCATCCTCCGAAGCGGCAGTCATCGTCGGTCCGCGGTCGGCCGTCTTCCTGCCGTTCGCCGATCTCGGCCTTGTAATCGTCGACGAAGAACACGAATCAAGCTACAAACAGCAGGATCCGGCCCCGCGCTACAACGGGCGCGACACCGCGATCATACTTGCCAGGATGCATGGCGCAAAAGTCCTCCTCGGATCAGCGACTCCGGCTGTCGACACCTACTTCAAAGCCCTGTCAGGACGATATGGCCTCGTAACACTGTCTGAACGCTACGGCGGCGTCAAACTTCCTGAAATGAGACTGATCGACACAACTGCCGCAACAAGAGCGCGCTTGATGACCGGTGCGTTGGCAAATGAGACAACAGCACTCATACGCCATACACTATCCGAAGGCGCCCAGTCGATAATTTTCCTAAACCGCCGCGGCTATGCCCCGGTAGCGCAATGCAGACTATGTGCCTGGACACCCAAATGCGAACACTGCGACGTCAGTCTGACCTATCATAAGCAAATCGACCGCCTCGTCTGTCATTATTGCGGAGCCGTCTATCCGCTCCCGGTCACATGCCCCGCATGCCGGGAACCGGCAATCGAGGTCCACGGCTACGGGACCGAACGCATGGAAGACGAAATCGCATCAGCTTTCGCCGACGAAAAAATCCTGCGCATGGATCTTGACACCACCCGCAATAAAAACGGACACCGGAAAATCATCGCTGAATTCTCCAGCGGTGACGCCGGAATACTTGTCGGGACACAAATGGTCACCAAAGGACTCGACTTCGACCGCGTAAAGACTGTTGCCGTGGTCAATACAGACGCACTGATCAACCAGCCCGATTTCCGAGCCTCCGAACGAGCCTTCAACATGATCTCGCAGGTCGCCGGCCGCGCCGGCCGCCGCGATTCTCAAGGAATAGTCGCCATACAGACCAGAACACCTGACCATCCGATCTTCCCGTTTGTAGTCAACCACGACTACCGCGGATTCTACGAAAGCCAGATTGAAGAGCGACGCAGCTTCTTCTATCCGCCGTTCACCCGCCTGATCTATATCTACATCAAACATCGCGACGCACGCGAACTCGACGAACTCGCCTCAGTCTATGCCAACCGGCTTAGGCAACTGTTCGGCAACCGGGTGTTCGGGCCGGAAGAGCCTGCGGTCGCCCGCGTCCAGACGTTCTATATCCGGAAGATAATGCTTAAAATCGAAGTCAGCGCTTCAATGAAGAAAGTCAAGGAAATCCTCCGCGCCACACTTGAAGAAATGCACGCCTCACGCGTCAGAGCAATAAAATCGGCAATTGTATATTACGATGTAGACCCGATGTGATCTCGACAAGCGCCCCCCTCATCAACCCTTGCAGGCCCTGCGATAAAGAACGATCGCAATTACCGCATATATGAAGTTGGGAATCCACATCGCCACCATCGGCGAGGCAAGTCCCGACACGGCAAACGACGAAGTCACAGTCATAAACAGGATATAACTGAAACTTAAAAC
>JAIDXA010000316.1 GCA_029058705.1 Paramuribaculum sp.
GGGTAACTGGGGCAATATCCTGACCGGGGCACCGGCGGCCGCAGGGCGATATATCGAAGCGCGTCTGTCGCAATTCGCGCTTGACGTCCTTTATAATCCGAAGGTGACGAACTGGACTCTCAGCTACGACGGACGCAAGAAAGAGCCGGTGACACTTCCTGCAAAATTCCCTTTGCTGCTGGCCCAGGGGGTCAGTGGAATCGCCGCCGGACTTTCGTCGCTCATATTGCCGCATAATTTCTGCGAGATACTCGATGCTGCGATTTCATATCTGCGGGGGGGCGACTTCACACTCTATCCTGATTTCGCAACCGGCGGATTCATTGACGTAAACCGTTATAATGATGGCGCGCGGGGCGGTAAAGTGAGAATTAGGGCAAAGATCGAGAAGATAGATAACAAGACGCTGGCCATAACTGAGATTCCATTTTCAACAACAACCGACTCATTGATCGATTCGATAATCAAGGCTGCAGAAAAAGGGAAAATCAAAATCCGAAAGGTTGATGATAACACTGCCGCTACTGCGATGATTCTGGTCCATCTCCAGCCTGGAACTTCGAGTGACAAGACTATTGATGCGCTGTATGCGTTCACGGATTGCGAGCTGCCGGTTTCTCCGAACTGTTGCGTCATTTATGACAACAAGCCGCATTTTATAAGCGTCAGCGATCTGCTGCGCCGCAGTGTGGAAACCACGCGTTCCATACTCAGGTCCGAGCTTGAAATTCAGCTTTCGGAAGTCAATGAACTGCTCCATTTTGCATCGCTTGAAAAGATTTTTATCGAAGAACGTATCTATAAGGACACGGAATTTGAAGAAAGCGTCAGCAAGGAAGAGGCAATCGCTCACATTGACCGCAGGCTTGAACCATGGAAGCCGAAATTCATACGTGAGGTGACAGTTGCCGATATCGAACGGCTTTTCGAAATCAAGATGGGACGCATTCTGAAGTTCAACTCAACTCAGGCGGAAGAGAATATGGCCGTGTATCGTGAGCGGATTGCCGATCTTCAGGACAAATTGTCGCATCTGACTGACTATGCGATCGGCTGGTATGAAAACCTGAAAGAGAAATATGGCGCCGGACGCGAGCGCCGGACGGTTATCCGCAGTTTTGAGAACATTGCCGCCGCAACCGTCGCTGAGGCCAACGAAAAGCTCTATATCAATAGAGAAGAAGGCTTTATAGGAACATCGCTTAAACGCGATGAATATCTCTGTTCATGTTCATCGATCGATGATATCATCATCTTTTATAAGGATGGATCATATAAGGTGACGCGGGTTCAGGAAAAGATGTCGGTAGGCAAAGGTGTCCTGTATGTAAATGTCTTTAAAAAAGACAGCCGCACAATCTACAATGTGATTTATCAGGACGGCAAAGGTGGCGCCTATTACATGAAACGCTTCAATATAACGGGAGTTACCCGCGACAGGGACTATAATGTGACCCAAGGGCTGAAGGGATCTAAGATTGTGTGGTTTTCGGCCAATCCCAACGGCGAGGCTGAGGTCGTGAAGGTTACTCTGAAGCCGTTGCCGCGTCTGAAAAAACTATTTATTGATGTTGATTTCAGCGAACTGGCGATCAAAGGACGCGGAGCGCGCGGAAACCTTGTTACACGCAATGAGGTTCACCGTTTTTCACTGAAGGAAAAGGGAAAATCCACACTGGGCGGCCGTCAGGTCTGGTTTGATCCAGATATACTCAGGTTGAACTATGACGGGCGTGGAAACTATCTTGGAGAGTTCGGCCCCGACGATCTGGTTCTTGTCGTCTTGAATAACGGTGAATATTATACGTCGACATTCGATGCCGCAAACCATTATGATGACAATATTCTGAGAATTGAGAAATATCGTCCGAAACATGTCTGGACAGCCATTGTCCGGGATGCCGACCAACAGAATTACCCCTATCTGAAACGTTTCACATTCGAACCGTCGTCCAAGAAGCAAAGGTTCATCGGTGAAAATGCGAAATCGCAACTTCTGTTGCTGTCAGAAGCGTTTGGCGCGAGATTTGAGCTGACATTCCAGGAGCCGGATACGTTTCGGGGGCCGCTTGAAATCATATCGCCTGACTTCATAGCAGTCAAATCGTTCCGGGCAAAAGGTAAGCGTCTGACAACTTTTGCTGTCGCAGATATCAAGGAACTCGAGCCTCTTGAAATTGACGAACCGGATGAAGAGTTTGTACCGGTCGATAATGATAATGAAGAGACTGAAATTGTCGATGAAGATGCTGGAAAATCACAAGAACAGGTTCGTGATGAAATTCTTGGACAGCAACGAATTTTCTAACGGACTTATGGACAGGTTTTTTTTCAAGGTTCTCGGGGCTGTTTCCCTGATGCTCCTGCCGGCATTTCATTTGTCAGCAGACAATAGTGATTCGCTGATGGTTGTCAGGCCGGTAAATTCATTCTATTCGATTGAGGCAGGCAGCTCACATCTGACAGATACTTACCTGACGCCGGTAAAATATTCGGGCTGGCACATCGGATTTGATTATGAACGTAACCAGTCAATGAAGTTTTCGCCTGAGAAGTGGGTGATGCAGATGCGGTTCGGTCTCGGATTCGATAAAGCGGTGATTGCTTCGGGCAGTCAGTCGATGCTGAACGGACAATTGAACTTCACTTGGTCGATGATGCGCAGGTGGCGGTTTGCACATGGTATTTCGGCTGCGGTCGGCGGTTCGGCGCTTCTCCGTGCCGGCTGTCTTTACCGTGACCGTGGCGGAAACAATCCGGCTTCTGCCAAAGCTTCGTTAATGGTCGGTCTGACTGGCTATGTCTGTTGGAACGGATTGGTCGGAAGTGTGCCTGTCACGTTGCGGTATCAACCGTTTTTGCCTGTTACCGGAGCATTTTTCGCACCTGATTACGGGGAGCTGTATTATGAAATTTATCTCGGAAACCATTCGGGACTGGCTCATTGCGGATGGTGGGGTAATTATTTTGCTCTAGACAATCTTGTCACTGCCGATTTCCGTTTCGGCTCGACAACGTTGCGCGTCGGTTATAGCGGAAGTATATATTCGACGGATATAAACCACACGGTGACAAATATCATTACTCATGCAGCCGTGGTCGGAGTTGGAGGCGAATGGATTTCAGTGTCTCCAGGCAAGAAGTTGTCTGATGCCGCCCGTTCGATTTCTGCAACGTATTGATAATGTATTTATTGGACAATGTATTTATCCTTAAAACCAGCTATGTTGAAAAAACTGTTGTTGCTTGTCATGATGCCGGTCGTCCTCGCAGGGTGTCATGAGGTTGAGGAATATCCGAATGACCCTCGTGGAAATTTTGAAGCTCTCTGGAATATTATCGATACCCGTTATTGCTTTCTGCTGGATAAGGATGTCGATTGGAACGAAGTCTATGATCGGTATTCACCCCGGGTCAGCAATTCGATGACTTCACGTCAGCTTTTCGATCTGCTCGGGGAGATGCTCAATGAACTTCAGGACGGCCATACCAATCTGTCGTCGCCGTTCGGATCGTCATATTATCGAAAGTGGTGGAGCGATTTTCCCCAGAACTATGACGGCAGGCTGATTCAGCAATATTATTTCAATTTCAATTATATATCAATCGGATATTTCAATTACGGATTTCTGCCGGATAATGTAGGGTATATCCACTATTCAACATTTGAAAATGGCATAGGAAAAGGAAACATAGATTTGATTCTGAGTTATTTCAGCAGTGCTGCAGGCCTTATCTTTGATGTGCGTGACAATGGAGGGGGTAATCTGACGAATGTCGAGGAGATCGTCAGCCGTTTTATTGACGAGAGAATCATTGCCGGTTATATTATCCATAAGAATGGGCCCGGGCACTCTGATTTCGATGATCCGTATGCCTACTATATCGATCCTGTCGGCGGAGGTCATCTGGCGTGGAAAAAACCGGTTGTTGTCCTTGCAAACCGCAGTACGTTCAGTGCTGCGAATAATTTCGTTTCGATAATGAAGTCATTGCCTCATGTGACTGTTGCCGGAAGTACGACCGGAGGAGGAAGTGGAATGCCTTTCAATTCAGAACTTCCAAACGGATGGGGAGTGAGATTTTCCGCATGCTCTATTCTTGACAGGAATGGTGGCGTGACGGAATTCGGAGTGGAACCGACAGAAGGATGCGCTGTCGACATGGACGCTGAAAAAGCCGCTGCCGGACACGACACCATTCTCGATTTCGCAATCCAGCGAATTCTTAGAGAGGCAGGGCGCTGAGGTAAGTCTCCATGTCTTTGTCGCCTCTTCCCGACAGATTGCCTACCACAATATCATCTTTGCGGAAGTGTAGCTTTCCGAGCGCGGCCAGGGCGTGGCTGCTTTCAAGAGCCGGAACAATACCTTCGGTGCGTGCAAGTGTGTAGGCCGCTTTCAACGCATTGTCATCATCGACAACTACGACTTCGGCACGTCCGGTGTGTGCAAGGTAGGCCATCAGTGGCCCAATGCCCGGATAGTCGAGTCCCGGCGAGATGGAGTAGGCTTCTGCCGGATTATCGTGGAAGTCTGTAAGTACCATTGTTTTTGAGCCGTGAAGCACAGTCGGTTTTCCTAAGCTGAGAGACGCTGCGGTTTTGCCTGATTCCATTCCAAGGCCTCCTGCTTCAACAGTCACAAGTCTGACTCCCGGATTGTCAATGAAGTGGAAGAACGCTCCGGCTGCGTTGCTTCCCCCTCCGACGCACGCAATTACGCAGTCGGGACATTCTTTGCCTGTCGCTTCTTTCAGTTGCAATCGGATTTCGTGACTTATGACAGACTGGAAACGGCTGACCATTTCGGGGTAGGGGTGCGGTCCAACGGCACTTCCTATAAGATAGAAGATGTTGTCAGGATTGTCTGTCCATGCGGCAAGAGCGGCGTCGACTGCGTTTGACAGAGTTGCGTTTCCACATTCTACTGAGATGACTTTAGCACCAAGCATCTCCATCCTCATCACATTGGATCGCTGTCGGTGAATATCTTCCGCTCCCATATAGATTTCGCATTCCAATCCAAGCAAGGCGGCTACAGTTGCCGTTGCCACACCATGCTGTCCGGCGCCGGTTTCTGCAATGATCTTTTTCTTACCCATACGCTTGGCAAGAAGTGCCTGTCCGATGGCATTGTTGATTTTATGGGCTCCGGTGTGGTTGAGGTCTTCTCGTTTCAGGAAAATTGTTGCGCCGTATTGTTTGCTCAGAAATGGTGAATGGTAGAGCGGTGTGGGACGGCCCACATAGTCGTGAAGCAATCGGTCGAACTCGTTTCGGAATTCCGGGTCCGCAATATGTCTGCGGAACTCGGCGTCAAGTTCCTTTATGTTTTTTATGAGGTTTTCAGGAACGAATGTCCCTCCGAATGGACCGTAGAATCCGTTTGCATCTACAGGTAGTCTGTTTTGAAGTGGGTAGTGGATCATGATAGTGATAGCTGTGTTTGCGTGAGAGGTTTCTATATTCACTAAAAAAATGGCCGCACTGCTGTATCAGCATTGCGGCTCACATCAAAATATAATAACCTATTGAAAATTTTTCGATCGGTATTAAACGATCCATGTCCATAGCCGCACTCGTTGGAATGAGGGCTGCCACCATGACCGGTTATGTGTTTGGATCAACATGGATGCGTCTGTTTTATCTGTTGCAAAAATAGAAATTATTTCAATAATATACAAATATTTGAATAAAAAAGTTCAAAATTCGAATGAAATATACATTTTGCAAGTAATATGCGTAAAATATACCGATTGGAATGACAATCGGCCACCGGCCACCGCCATCCTCCACGGTGGCCGGTGGCCGGTGTTTATCTGTGTACCGTTGAATAATTCTCGTTTGGGATGCAGATCAGAAAACTGTTTCAGGAGTTATGTCTGCGTTTGTGTCCGGGACTGCCTTGACAAATGAATAGTCAGCTCCTGAAAAGATTAGAAGCAGGTCATTTGTCTGTCCGTATGGAGTTGCTTCGATGACATAGACATTTTTTTCAGCCTGTGGGTATTCATAGAATGAAATGTCATCGACTGTGGCATTGCGATATTCAGTTTTGTTGAATGCTGTGTTCAGACCCGCGGGAGCGAGGAAAAAGTCTTTCCCATAGTCAGTCTCGGTCATTGCCCAGCTGTCGGATGCCTGTTGGGTCAGACTGAACCAGGCCTCTTTTTCTGTCAGGCCTGCTGCCTCAGACCATTCCGCTGTATAGTAGACTCCTTCTTTTTCCCATTTAGGGTTTGTTGCCTGGGGATATTTTGCCTGAAAAGCTTCTTTGCATACGGCTGGAACTGAATCGGCCGTAGGTTCGTCGTCGTCGTCGCTGCATCCGATCAATGGGATGACGGTCGCAAAAACTGATAGCCCGAGAAAAGCAATTTTAAAATTCATAATCTGAGATGGATTTAAGATGTTTGTAGAAATGAAGTTGTCGTTTTGTCTGGCTGAATCGTACGGACATTTAGCTTGAATGAAGCTATCAGTCTGCCAGACGGTCGGCATTGCTTGCTGGAGTTCTAACGTTGTCGATCTCAGAATTGTTCAGGATTTGCGCTTCAGGTCTCGGGCACAGCTATCTTCTGAAGAAATGGGAAACGGATTCTAAATCGAGTGACGGAAATAGATGCCTTTCCCTTCGATGTCAATTATGAGGTCCTGTTGGAAGATGTTGAGTGGATTGACTTGGAACGAATCTTCGTTGTTGTCGTAATAATAAACCTTTTTTGTCCCGGAACGCGAACCGAAATCGATCCATCCTTCATCATCGACATACGCTTCGTAGCCTTGACGCATTGTTGAAAGAGAATCTCTTCTTAGACTGTGTTTTGCGCGTGCTATTGAACTGGAAGGCTTTTTTACCGGAGCACGTTGTAGGCCAGTGTCGACCTGATAGACATTGGGGCGCTGGTTGACAGAGACAATGACATATGATCTGACCGGAGACCATAGGATGTCGGTCAGATGGATATTGTGTTCCATTTCGACTACTTTGCTGAAATGGGCTGGAATGTGTTCGGTAAGTGAGACTGTTTTGTCGTTAAAGCGACATTCAATTTTGAATTTCCTGAGAATGTCCAGCCCCAGTGTCGAAATCTCCCCGTCGCTCTTGGCAAAATCGACATTACGCAGCACTGTCGCAGGATGCCCGCTATAATGGACAGATCTGTTTCCTGCGGAATCTTGTCGTGTTTCATATCCTCCGACAGGCAGAGCAACAGTATATCGCCGGCTTGAGAAGAGGATGTCTCCGTATCCGTCGCGTCCCAGAATCGGGCCAAATGATTCTGTTACTTCATAGCCCATTTTGCGGAGGGTTTCCGCGTCTTTTTCTGAAAGAGCCGACATGTCTGCGCCGGTGTCAAATTTAAATTTCAGGCCTGGCGCGGTTTCGATGAAATATGGAGTTCCGGCGATGGGCATTATGATATCGACATCATCCATTGGTTGTTCGGCATGGAAGTTTTTCTGAGTACTTCGGGTTATCAATATCATGCCCGCTATGCATATTATAACTATAAAAAGGGCTATGGTCGGAATTACGATAAATAACGTCTTTTTCATCTGTCTTCAATAATCGACAGCAAAAGTAGATCTAACATTTCGGACGGCAAAACTTCGTACGTTATTGCTACAATGATTTAATCTGTTTGTAACACATGTTGCTGCGGTTGTCGGTTTGTAACAGTTCCGTCATTGATACGGGTTGTGGGGGACGAAAATAAAACCGGGAATCAGGGGCTTATCCTGATTCCCGGTTTTGTGTTGTCTTACCAGGATTCGAACCTAGACAGACAGAACCAAAAACTGTAGTGCTACCATTACACCATAAGACAATCGGTTGCCCAGACTATGCGTCTAAAGCGATGCAAATTTACGCATAATTTGTAAATCGTGCAAATGTTTGGCGAAATTATTTTAATCAGGTCCGCATTGTCTTGCTTAAGCCGTTTGTTACGGCATCAATGGATCGGTTCTGCAATCTTGCTTATTTGACAAGTAGGAGATGATAGTTTTTCTTTCCGCGTTGAACGAGAATATATTTGTCGTTAAGAAGCATGTCTGCAGTTGCAGGAAGGTAGGGATCGGTGACTTTTTCTTTGTTGATGCTGAGACCGCCGCCCTGAACCATTTTGCGCATTTCGCCTTTTGACTGGAACACGGGTGCTTTGTCGGTCAGAAGATCGGCAAGCTTGATTCCGGCTTCGATGTCGGCGCGGCTCACCTCGCAGCGGGGAACGCCTTCCATAACGGCAAGCAGGGTGGCTTCGTCGATTTTGCGGAGAATTTCGCCGGCTTTGTTGCTGAAAAGGATCTGTGAGGCTTCGACTGCGGCTTCATAGTCTTCGGCCGAATGGACCATAGTTGTGATTTCCTTGGCAAGGCGTTTCTGCAGCGGGCGCAATCCGGGATTTTCGGCTTGCTCGGCAACGAGATCCTCGATCTCGGTTTTTGTCAGTTCTGTGAAAATCTTGATATATTTTTCTGCGTCAGCATCTGATACGTTTAGCCAGAACTGATAGAACTGGTAGGGTGACGTGCGCTTGGGATCGAGCCAGACACTTCCGCTTTCGGTTTTTCCGAACTTTCCGCCATCGGCCTTGGTTATGAGAGGGCAGGTGAGGGCAAAAGCCTCTCCGCCGGCTGTTCGGCGAATGAGTTCTGTTCCGGTTGTGATATTGCCCCATTGGTCAGATCCACCAAGCTGCAGACGGCAGTTTTTGTTTTCATACAGATGGAGAAAGTCATAGCCTTGAATCAGTTGATATGAGAATTCGGTAAAGGACATTCCTTGCTGATTCTCTCCACCAAGGCGTTTTTTTACTGAATCTTTCGCCATCATGTAGTTGACAGTGATGTGCTTGCCGATGTCGCGGATAAACGTCAGGAAAGAGTAGTCTTTCATCCAGTCATAGTTGTTGACCATTTCGGCTGCGTTGGGAGCATCAGAGTCAAAATCAAGAAATTTCGACAATTGTTTCTTTATCGCTTCTTGATTATGGCGGAGGGTTTCCTCGTCCAGAAGTTTCCGCTCCTGACTTTTCCAGGAGGGATCGCCGATCATTCCGGTTGCACCTCCGACGAGAGCGATAGGTTTGTGTCCCGAACGCTGGAAATGCTTGAGCATCATCACGCCGACCAGATGGCCGATGTGGAGCGAGTCCGCTGTAGGATCGATTCCGAGATATGCGGTTGTCATTTCCTTTTTGAGTTGCTCGTCTGTGCCGGGCATCATCTGGTGGATCATGCCGCGCCACGTCAATTCTTCAATAAAGTCCATGTTTTATTCTATCGTTTTTTTATTTCATATTCTTCTGCAAAGATAATATCTTTTGTTGGATTATGCCAATGTGATGCGCCGATTGTTGGAATTTGGGCACGGCTCTTTCATTTAAAAAAGTCTTGTACTTCCGAAAATCCTGTTATTTTATAGCGGGGGAAGTCTGAACGGGA
>JAIDXA010000317.1 GCA_029058705.1 Paramuribaculum sp.
AGTCTTTCTTCAAAATTGTGGCGTCTATACATAATGCACCCCAAAAGTTTTGTGTCTAACTTTTGGGGTGCAGTTCATTTTGTCATGCGGGCGTTTTTTGATTTTTGCGAGTAGTGGGGTCGGGGTGCGTTGCCCGACCGGTCGGTGATTGTCGTGTCAGGAGGGAATTGATTTGCCGAGTTGGAAAAAGAATGTGAATAAATTTCTGAGACTGAGCGAAAATTTGTAAATTTGTCGGGTGAAAGGGTGTCATAACAAAGCCCGCATAAAACAGTACGCAAAATCGAATTCGGTCATATGTCGCAACGGATTGTAAAAATATTTTTGATTCTATATTCTGTGATGGCAGCCGGGGTGGTCTCGGCGCAACAGAAGCAGGCTCCTATTTGCATAGTTGACGAAATTACGGCAGACAGCATCAATACGGTCGAGCTTCCGGAAGGTCTCTGGGAATTGATTGATTATGAAGGGGCAGTGCAGGAGTCAGGGCGTAAGAAGGCTGTCAATCCACGGCCTTTCACGGTTCAGGTCTATGGCGATAAGTCGAGGAATGAGGCGAACGCGCGTGCTGCAAAGGTGCAGTCGAGATTCCCGCAATATCATGTGCGACGTCACTATAGCAGTCCTTATTTCCGTGTTTATCTTGGCGCTTTCGAGACTTCTAAAGAGGCTCAGGAACTGGTCAATGAGGTGAAGCGGGCTTTTCCGGCTTTTGCCAATGAGGTTCACTGGACTAAAACGAGTCTGGGGACAGGTGGCCGCAAGCGATAAGGTTGCGGTTGTTCGTCGTTGTGTCTGTCATGGCATCAGTTTGTGAATGACAGTTGTGTGATGATGTCGAGAATGATATAGTCAAGATTGTTGCAATGGGTCGTTTTGCGACTTGTTGATTTTGTAAAATATAAATAGAAATGTCGTCTGAAATTCCGCAGAATTTGATTGATGAGTTGGCTGCGCATTATCGTGCGATTATCGAGATTCTTGGAGAGGATCCTGAAAGAGAGGGTCTTTTTCGTACGCCGGAGCGTGCGGCGCGGGCAATGCTTTACGCGACGCGCGGTTATGGCCAGAGTGTCGACGATGTCGTGAACGGGGCGTTGTTTGAGGCTTCAGAGCAGCAGCTTGTTGTTGTTAAGGATATTGAGTTTTATTCACTTTGCGAGCATCATATTCTTCCGTTTTTCGGGCATGTCTCCATCGGGTATCTTCCGGACAAGAAGATTGTCGGGCTTAGTAAGGTTGCCAGACTTGTCGATATGTTTGCGCGCCGGCTTCAGGTTCAGGAGCGTATGACATCGGAGCTTGCCGACGTGTTGATGGAGACGTTGGGGGCTAAGGGGATTATAGTCCGCACGGAAGCCCGTCATCTTTGTATGGCTATGCGGGGTGTTCAAAAGCAGGAATCGGCAACGGTTACAGTGGCCACGCGTGGCGTTTTGAGGTCGGATGTTTCGTTGCGGCAGGAATTTTTTGCATCGTTGAAGTGACGGACGGGAGCGGATTTTTCAAAGTCCGTGCCTGATAGTTTCCCCTGTGGCATTTTTATGAGATATGATGGCGTGCGAGTCTGCGCGCCATTAATTTTTTTTTGGGGGGGGGATTATTTTCTTGATCCGGGGATGAAGGATTCGAATGAGTTGTCGTCGTAATAGACGATTATGTTTACGATCCTTTTTTTGTTGTATGGGTTGAGCGATATGGATGAGGAGTCTGTAAGGGGTTCGTCGGACAGGGATGTCTGCGGTTTCTGGTCGGCTTTTTTTTCCGGGTTATTTTCGCTGGATTCGTTTTCAAACTCTATGGGAGTTGTAATTTCTTCGGATATAGGTAGTTCGGTTGATTCAAAACCGAAAAAAGTGTTGTTTTGAGGCGCTGAGGTTTGAATATTTTTGTTGTGAAGCATATTGCCCTCGCCAAACATCAGCCACAGGACGGATAACTGTGGATATGCTTCGTGGATTTTGGTTATTAGTTCATCACTGACCTTTTTGTTGCGGCCGTTCAGGAGTTGCGACAGGGTGGGGCGGGGGATTTTGCAGTTGTCGGCAAATTGAGTGATGGCCACTGATTCGTGGTTGATGAATTCTTTAAGGCGAGTAACTATGTCCATTTTGTAAATAGGCTCTTGTTGTTTGGTGATGCAAATGTAATCAATAAAAATTGGATATGCAAATCTGTTGTTTATAAAGGGTGATTCTGCGAGGGGCAGTTTTTGTTGCATCGTTGCCTTTAGGGGAGTTGTGGTTTAGGTGACGCGGTTGAATCTTGTTGTAGATATATGGTGTTATTTGGCTGGCGGTTGGTGTGTTATGTGATTAACGAGGCGTCTAAGGGTTGGCGTTTTCTCAGTTTTGACTGGCATGAGGCGCGAAACGATAAACCAAAGCTGTAGATTTTGTGTATAATACCACTGAGTTACAGGTGTGTGGATATGTGTGTAAATAAGTGTTAAGCATTTGTGTTTGCAAAAATATGGCCTGCTTTTCGTGTAGGAAAGCTATGTTTGCACTTGAATCACCAACGATGGCCGGTTGTCATTTTGTTCGAAAAAACCCGCATTACTTTTCGGAAATGCTAATTTGCAATTGCGGATTTCCGAAAGCAAACTATTGGGATTGCCGGATGCGGTGGGTTGGGGTCGTGATTGTAAATAGTGGGGGTGTTGTTTTATCAGTTGTTATGTCAGTTGTTTTGTTTTCTTTGATAAAAGAGCCGCAATGTCAATTTTTTGACAGGCTGATTTTGTGTGTTTGTAGATATAACAAAGAAGTGTGTCGGGAATGTTTCGGGAAGTGGCTGGTTTTAACACGGTTAAACATACATTTAGAAACTGTTTAAGACGAAAGGATTCGTATGATGGACTCTGCCCTAAATTTAGAAACTGTTTAATTTACTACGAAAAAAATGTTATAAATCATTCTTGTGGGTTTATTGAGGTCTTTTATGGTTGTTTTCACCGAGTCTCATCGGTCACATAGCCCGCTATGCTCCCTCTTCAACTCGCGGAATCCGCTCAAAAAATCCTCTCAGTCTTAATTTGATTTAAATCCAAACACTCTCTTAAACTGTTTCTTAAAGGATATGCAGTTGTATTTGGGAGGGATCAAAATGCCAAATTCAGGCAGTGGACCAAACTGGGCTGATATTGTCTTGTAAAAGAGACTGTTTTCAAGTATCTTTGCGGTGGAAAGTAAGTCATGAAAATTAACACGCATGAACGTACATAAACAAGCCTGAGGATGCTTTATATCCTCCGCGAAATCTTGCAGGTGTATTTTGCGCTCTTCATCAGTCACATAGCCCTCTTCAGCTTTGAAATGATGTTTCAAAATCTCTCTTTGATATAATATCCATTTGAAATTCAACACGCTTTAAATATCAGTGAATTATATGAAAACGATTATTCGCGGAGCATTTCTCCGATCTGTATTACTGCTTGCTGCAGAGGTTGTTTTTATCGGTGCAACCGGATATGCGCATAAAATAGAGTGGTTTTATATAAAGGCAATAACTGAAACAAGGCAGGTGGACAGCATCCGCGATACGGAAGATGATGTCGTTGTGTTCCAGGCAAAAGGCAAATACGGGGTCAGGAATAGATCAACCAATGAAGTTATTGTTAAACCGAAATATGACAGGATATCAAGTTTTAAAAATGGTTATGCTGAATTCTGGAAAGGAGATAACGTAGGAGTGCTTAACGATTCGGGAAAGGAATATTTGAAAGCCAAATATAAGGAGATTGTTTTTCCTCCGTCCGGAATGCTTGTGAAGGCTTCACCATTGTTTGTCGTGTCGGAAAAAGGAGACAGGAGATATAAGCTCGTTTCAGACAGGAAATCAAAGGGAGATGAATTTTATCAGATCCGCATTTCACCCGATCTTCGCTGTTATGGCGAAATTGCTGAAGGTGTCTGGACTGTGATAGATCCCGTGACCTGCAAGTCTGATGGCACTACGTTGGCGGCCACAAGTAGAGATATGGCAAGTCGGATGTTGTCTGATGATTATACGATCTTCAATAATGACATATACAAAAGCATAACAGATGCAAACGGCTGTAGAACGGCTGTTTGTCTGCAGGATATGCCTGAAAGGAAGGAGAAGGATCTGAATGGTATGCATTTTGTTTTTGACGGGGACAATCTGATTGACCTTTCTTCGCATAACGACTTCAGATCGTATCGGCGTCTGATAGATATGGCAGGCAGTGATGCGAAAAATGATGATTTGCTTGATGGTATTTATGAAATGAATCCAAAGCCTTTGCGTTCGACTGTAGCTTTGTTTTTGGTAAAAGCCGATAATATGTATGAGTTGAGGATTCCAATGGGATATGATCGGAGGGGATATGCA
>JAIDXA010000318.1 GCA_029058705.1 Paramuribaculum sp.
AACTCGCCGAAAACGAGCTTGCCGAAGCTGCCGTCATTGAGGAATATCTTCCCAAACAGCTCACGGAAGAAGAACTCGTGGCCGAACTGAAGAGAATCATCGAACAGACAGGAGCCACAAGCCAGAAAGAAATGGGCAAAGTGATGGGAGTCGCATCGAAAGCGCTTGCCGGCCGAGCCGACGGCAAAGTGATCTCCGCCAAAGTCCGCGAGCTTCTTGCCTGAACCGGCGCGCCATTCCACCAGTTGCCAATCATTTCCCCCACACATACTTAACAAAGAATATGCTTACACTACAACAGATCAAAGATAATCCCGAACGCGTCATCGAGCGTCTCGCCGTCAAAGGTTTCGACGGCAAAGAGGTGATCGGACGCGTGATCGCCCTCGACAACGAGCGCAAACGCCTGCAGCTCAACAACGACAACAAAGCCGCCGAGCTCAACCGCCTTGCCTCGCAGATCGGAGCCTTGATGAAACAGGGCAAAAAAGACGAAGCGGCATCCGTCAAGGAAGCTGTCGCATCGATCAAGGAGGAACAGAAAGCGATCGCCGCCTCGCTCGCTTCGACCGAAGAAGAGATCCGCAATCTTCTCCTGACAGTGCCCAACCTGCCGTGCGACATGGTTCCGGAAGGAAAAACCGCCGCCGACAATGTCGTTGAGAAAACAGGAGGCCGGATGCCGGAACTCTCTGAAGACGCGCTTCCCCACTGGGATCTTGCAAAGAAATACAACCTCATCGACTTCGACCTCGGTGTGAAGATCACCGGAGCCGGATTCCCCGTCTACATCGGCAAGGGCGCCCGCCTTCAGCGCGCGCTCATCCAGTTCTTCCTCGACGAAGCCAACAAAGCGGGCTATCTCGAAATCCAGCCTCCCTACGTTGTCAACGAGGCATCGGGCTACGGAACCGGCCAGCTTCCCGACAAAGAGGGTCAGATGTACTTCGTCGGAGAAGACAATCTATACCTCATCCCCACGGCCGAAGTTCCCGTGACCAACATCTACCGCGACGTGATTCTCTCCGCCGACTCACTGCCGAAAAAGAACTGCGCTTATTCGGCATGCTTCCGCCGTGAAGCCGGAAGCTACGGCAAGGACGTGCGCGGGCTCAACCGTCTCCACCAGTTCGACAAAGTCGAGATCGTCCGCATCGAACGCCCGGAAAACTCATATGCGGCTCTTGAAGAGATGAAAGACCACGTACAGCACCTTCTCGAAGAACTCGGACTGCCCTGGCACATTCTCCGTCTTTGCGGCGGCGACATGAGCTTTACATCCGCCATTACCTTTGACTTCGAAGTCTACTCCGCAGCACAGGAACGCTGGCTGGAGGTTTCGTCAGTCTCAAACTTCGAGACCTATCAGGCCAACCGTCTGAAATGCCGTTACCGTGGCGAAGACAAGAAGACCCATCTCTGCCACACCCTCAACGGCTCGGCTCTCGCACTGCCCCGCATCATGGCCGCACTGCTGGAAAACAACCAGACTCCGGAAGGAATCCGCGTTCCGGAATGCCTGCAGAAATACACGGGATTCTCAATCATCGACTGACATATATCCCGAATGGAAAAGAAAACCATCCGGGATCTGCATCGCGATTCTATCGAGCAATACCGCCGGCGGCAGAAACTGCCGTTGGCGGTTGTGCTTGACAATATCCGGTCGCTCAACAACATCGGCTCGGTGTTCCGCACCTCCGACGCCTTTCTCGTTGACCGCGTGATGCTATGCGGAATAACCGCAACCCCGCCCTCGCCCGAAATCCACAAAACGGCTCTCGGAGCCGAAAACTCCGTTGAATGGGAATATTTCGACAACACGCTCGACGCCATTGCCGAATTGCGTCGCAGAGGCTACAGAATCTGCGTTCTCGAACAGGTCAAGGGGAGTGTCGGGCTTGATTGTTTCCGGCCGGAAGCAGGCGAAAAATACGCGATTGTCGCCGGCCACGAGGTGCATGGCGTAGCGCCGGAGGTTGTCAATGCCGCCGACGTCTGCCTTGAGATTCCCCAGTTCGGCACAAAACATTCGCTCAACGTCTCCGTCAGCACCGGACTGGCTCTCTGGCACTTCTTCACCGCACTCCGTCCATAGCCTCCTGAGAAACCTTTCAGGACATCATTTCTCAACTTCCGACTGAAGATAGCGCATGACGCGGAATGCCGTCGTGCGGTTAGGCAATGCGTCCAGATCCCGCTGCAGTTCTCCCGGTTCGAGAGCCATCTCTGAATCGTTGGTCAGGAATCTGAGAACCGCACTCTCTGCCTCACGACCATATCTGTGGTCTGCCAGCGCGCGTTCAAAGAAAGCCGCCGGGTTTCTTCTGTAGAGCGAACACATCGAATCCTCCCGGAAACCCTCGGCATTCTCTCCGTCTACACGGCTGCCCAATTTGTCAAGCAGACGCCAGGGCGTGCAGCTCGCCGGAAAACGGCACAGAAACCCAAACGGATCGATATAAGCCCACTTATACGGATTGGCCGACTCGGGGAAATTCCATTCGCAACGCTCAAGCAGAAACGCCTCGTCGGTCATCTTATACCGGAACTGATGGTGATAGGTGTTCCATCCGTAGTCATCCTTGACCGACCGGAACACGACCAGACTGATCTCGCGTGGCCCGGTACGCTTCACACGCGAATACTCTCCCGGCTTCATGTTGTCATCAACCGATGCCTCGCCGTCCGAAGGCACAAACCCAAGATAAACCGCATCAAGCAGCTTGCCCTCAGGAGTGTAGATCGCGTCATAGAGCGATCCGCCATTGACATCAAACTCCACCATCCAGTTCTTTCCGAGACGCGAAACCGCAATGATTTCAGCCGACCTCACCGCTGCATCTCTGCCAAACACAACACCCTTGAGCAGGTCTGCCGCCTGACTTGCCGTCAGAACCAGATTGCAGGCTGACCCGCTGCCCTCGCCGACAAACGGAGGCAGCTCGTTGGAGCAAACCGTCGCATCCTCATCCCTAAAACACTCAGCCATTGACATCATCGGCGCAGCCTTCCCGGTGTAACTCTCGCCGGCTATATCAAACCTGACTCTGGCATTTTCACCATTCTGAACCAGCCATAGTTCAAGATCCTCACCACAGAATCCCGAGAGATACTCCACATTATCACCATCGTCCAAAAGAGCCCCTTTGAGAATCTCGAACGAAGGCAGCAAAGCCTTCGGCACATCGTTTCGGACATTCTTGCCAATCTCGCCCCATGACAGACTCAACCGCTTTGTCCATTGAGACGAGACTCTCCCCACATATCTCCCGTCCAGATAGACGTCATAACCCTCATCCGAAAGATTGATCAATGTAAGCTTTTGCTCAACTCCCTCTCTACCAACGACTCTATATCTATTCACATCGATCCACGTTGAAAGATCCTCTTTTTTTCCCTCAACATAGTCAGTATTATCCTCCGTAAGCTTAACCCATCTGCTACTACCGGTTTTAGGATCATTAATAATCGTATAAGCTAACTCCCAATCACTTACATCAGCAATAACGCTACCATTCAATGAATAAAAATCAGGGCCACAAAAAAACATCTTGTACACATTAACGTATGGCCCACCCATTGAAGGAGATTCATCATACGAAACGGCCAATCCGTCATTTCCCTGACCGAAAGCATCCTCCACCACACTAAAGCCTTTAAAACCGGCCGCCGGCACTACAAGATTTGTAAGTTTTGGACTTTTAAAAACGATCTGCGAAACGACCTCACCACCTGTTGTTACCGCCGACTCTGTCCTTCCAAAGCTACCGACTGGAAACCAAAGTATCTCGGTTTCGCCCTCTCCAATTTCATCACCTTTCCAACAGTACTTTTTTGCATCTCTTACGAAGCCACGCTCCTTAAGAATATCATCCCAGAGTTTTCGGCTCTTACTATAATTGAGATACATCGCATTTAAGGGTTCCTTTCTAACCCATTGTTCGTTTTCTACAGCAAAAGTAATCGCGGCTGAAGCAGTAGTGCATTCACACCCTTCCACACCAGTATAACAAACCTCAATCCCGGTAAAAGGAGATGCTTCATAGTCCCATTTCTCCATCAATGTTGATAAATTCAAATTTATAATACCGGAACCACTACTATAATAAGGAAACGTCGCATTGTACATTATATCGTCAAAAATTTCGTGAAGTACGATATTATCAACTATTAAATCAGCAACAGTCCCTTTTTCACTCTTTATCACAGCCTTATTATATATTTTATGCTCTGAATCACCAGATTCATAAACACACGGCGTTCCCTCTCCATAGGGAAAAACGGCAACGCGGTCGGCTATGACGCCATTGAAACGTCCGCCGACACTTTTCAATGCCGCGGCGGGATACTGCGCCGCCAGTTGCTCATAGCTGCGGTAGTTCGGATCGCTGACCGCCGTGCGGATCTGCTTGGTCGGGCATTCGGTCTCGCCGGTGATCTCCACAAACTTCCGGTAATCAAATGCCGGCACCTTCACAACAGCAGCCTCACATCGG
>JAIDXA010000319.1 GCA_029058705.1 Paramuribaculum sp.
CCCGACGCCTGTTTTTTAGTGATCCGGACTATCTTTCCGAAGTCAGATTCCGAGATCCGCCTTTATAGCCGCAATCTTTTCTGCAGCGCGTGCGTTTGCCGCATCATAATCGTCGGCAGAAGCCATTTTGTCATGAACCTCAATATAGAACTTGATCTTAGGTTCTGTTCCGGAAGGACGTATGGAAACCTTTGTGCCATCTGCCGTAAAATACTGAAGCACGTTGGAGAATACAGGCATATCCATTTTTTCTACCGTTCCGCTCTTGACATCTGTCTTGTTAAGGTTATCATAGTCCTTGATAGTGACAACTTCGCTGCCGCCAAGATTCTTGGGAGGATTCGAACGGAAATTGCGCATCATCGTCTGGATCTCCTCGGCACCTGACTTACCGGGACGAACCACCGAGATTCCCTCTTCATGGGAATAACCGTATTTCAGATAGATATCCTGAAGCATCTGTAAGAAATCCATGCCCTTTTCCTTCGCCCATGCGAGAGCCTCGGCCATAAGCGAAATTGCCGAAACAGCATCTTTATCGCGGCAGAAGTCTTCGGCAAGGAAACCGTAGCTTTCCTCTCCGCCGCCAAGATAACGGCAGGTCCCTTCATTGGCTGCTATAACCGACGCGATCCATTTGAAGCCGGTGTAACAGTCATACATCGTGATATTGTTGGCGTCGGCAATCGACTTGATCGTTTCTGTCGTCACAATTGTCTTCACAATATATTCCTTGCCGGTCAGACGTCCGAGTTCAGCATTGCGAGTCATGATATAGTTGAGAAGTATCATGACAATCTGGTTGCCGTTTATAAGAACATACTCACCCTTGTTGTCTCTGAGAACAACACCTATACGGTCGGCGTCAGGGTCGGAAGCCATCACGAGATCGGCATTGACCTCTTTAGCTTTTTCGATTGCCATTGCCATTGCTGGGGCATTTTCAGGATTAGGAGACTCGACAGTAGGGAAATCTCCTGACGTAATGTCCTGCTCGGGAACATTGATAATATTCTCGAAGCCATAGTTGCGCAGTGACTCGGGAATCAGATGTACACCCGTTCCATGGATCGGAGTGTAGACAATCTTCAGATCGCGATGGCGCTCGATCGCTTCAGGACTGAGTGAAAGGCTCTTGATTTCCTTGAGAAACGCTTCGTCTATTTCGCGGCCGATAATCTCGATCAACTCAGCATTTGCCTCGAATTTGATTTCTTCAACACCATTGATTTTATTTACATGATCAATAATGTTGACATCGTGGGGATTGATGATCTGGGCACCGTCTTCCCAATAAGCCTTATAGCCGTTATATTCCTTCGGATTGTGTGAAGCTGTGATGTTGACACCGCTCTGACATCCGAGATGACGGATAGCAAACGAAAGTTCAGGTGTCGGACGGAAACTGTCGAAAAGATAAACCTTAATTCCGTTTGAAGAGAAAATCGCGGCCACGATCTCAGCGAATTTACGGGAATTGTTACGGACATCATGACCGACCGCAACCTTTATCTCTGGCAAGTCTGCAAAAGCTTCCTTAAGGTAATTGGCAAGACCCTGAGTCGCGGCGCCCACAGTGTAGATGTTCATACGGTTCGATCCGGCACCCATAATTCCGCGCAGACCGCCGGTCCCGAATTCAAGATCGCGATAGAACGACTCTATCAGTTCCGTCTTGTCCGGATTGTCGAGCATTCTCTGCACTTCCGCACGAGTTTCAGCATCATAACCGTCGCCAAGCCATTTCTCAGCTTTGGCCGTGACTGACTTCAGGAGTTCTTCGTTATTTTCCATATCAATTTATTATTTAAGGATTTAGAATTTTGTCATGAGGAATTGCGGACAATGCCGCCATCGACCCGATCAATAATACCGGTCTGACAAACCGGGCCATTTGCCTGTTGAACCCGACAGGCGACCGGAAGCAAATTTAGTTATTTATATTTATAACAACAAAGATATCATGCTTATTTTTGAAGCCCAAGCCAATAAATCATGTGAATTAATGCTAAAAAACAGCTGCGCAGCCAGACTCAAAAGAAAAGGAGACCACGCTCAAACGTGGTCTCCTTTTCTTTTGTATCTGTTGTTCTCCTGTCGGATCCTTACGGCTGGCTGAAGATAACAATACGATTCCAGTTATTTTCGGGATAAGGCTGGGTAGAGCTGCCGAGACCATTGACAGTCAGACGGTTTGCACTGATTCCGTATTCGTTGACAAGGGCGTCGACAACAGCCTGCGCACGACGCTGTGACAGAGCCTGGTTGTATTCTGCCGTGCCCGTATCGCGGTCTGCATAACCGTCTACCGAAACATTGGCATCAGGATTAGCCTTCATCCACTGGGCTACATTATATACATTGACCATTTCTTCATCGGAGATATATGACGAATTGATCTTGAAGCGGACAGCGGCCATCATCGGAACACCCTTTGACACTTCAGTCACTTCAGTCACTTCAGGACAAGGCAGCTGAGCTTCGGCGTTTGCAAGAGCCACTGTTGTCGCTGCAAGCTGACCACGCAGATCGTTGACCTTACCGTTGAGGTCATCGATATATCCGAGATAGTCGCAGGGATTGTAGCTTTCAAATTTGCGACCGTTGACATAGAATGTCAGACCGCCGATAGCGCTGAGATTGATGTCGACCGGATGACCTTCGATGCAGTTGTTGAAGTTGTCGCCATAGAACTGAGCGCGTCCTTCGGCGAAGAAATCAACATATTCGCAAAGACGGAAACGGAACTGAAGGCCGGCCGACACGGGAAGACACCATTCGTTATGGCGGATGTTGCCATGACGGTTAATGATATTGCCGTCTCTGTAGCGGAAATCATATACGTATGTTCCACCGAGCCCGACATAAGGCACCATCGAGAACACCCTGTCGGCCTTGTATCCGCTGATCGAATTGAACATATCCCACATGAAGTCAAGGTTAAGGTTAGCCACACGAGCCGAATTGGTAAGATCCTGATTCCAGTGCATGGCTCCGTAATAGCCACTGAAGCGGAAACCGAGATAGGGCGAGAACCAGCGTCCAACACCAAGATTATATGTTGCAGTTATTCGGCGACGACCGTCGGAATTCTCAACAAACGGGCTCTGAATACCGGCACCGAGCTGAATAAACCAGTTGTCACGCCATGAAGAAGAATAATGAGTCTTGCATTCAACCGGTTTTGTGACTGTGATGCTCTCCTGTTCAACAACTACTTCCTCTTGTGCCGAGGCGATATTCGCGCAGAGGAGCATGCTCCCGCAGGCAACAGCTGTCAAAAAATGGTTCGTTTTCATTCTCTCAAAATTTAAAAGTATACAATTAGATAGATTTCTATTGGTTATGCGCCAAAACCGTGTAACGGCCTACGGTTTTGCGGTGCGTTTGACTATAATAACATTAACTCTGCAATGAATGTTTCTGCAAAATTACAATTTTTTCTGATTAATTTAACACATTATGCAATAAAAATCAAACATTAACACAAAATTCAGCCCCATCAAACCACAAAATAAGTAAATAAAACCACACAACACCACGGCCTGCACATCTGAGCAGCCTGATGGCTGCCATGTTTTCTTTTTTTTCAAAGTCAACCGCTAAAGTTTTCCCTATGCACCATTTGTATTAGCGACAAAATGCGTAACTTTGTGGAGAAATAACACCATAGACAGTGACAAATCAAAAACGAATAGCAATTATCGGGAGTACAGGGAGCATTGGAACCCAGACTCTTGAAACGATTGACACATTTCCCGAGCTTTTCAAGGCCCAGGTAATTACAGCCAGGCGAAGCGCGGACTTGCTCATATCACAAGCCCGTAAGCACCGTCCGGCTCTCGTTGTCATTGCCGACAATGGTCTCTACCAGCCTGTAAGAGACGCGCTGACGCCTCTTGGAATTGAAGTCGCCGCCGGCGAAAAAGCTATCGCCGAAGCCGCCGCACGCGACGATGTGGACACTGTTGTCACAGCCACCGTAGGCTACAGCGGGCTCGAGCCTACAATGGAGGCGATACGCAGCGGAAAAGAAATCGCTTTGGCCAACAAGGAGACTCTGGTTGTTGCCGGAGAGCTTATCACAAGAATGCTCTCCCGCTCAGGGGCAAGAATAATCCCCGTCGACTCCGAACACTCAGCCATCTATCAGTGTCTGGTCGGAGAAGCGACTGAATCTGTCAACAAACTCATAATAACAGCATCAGGAGGTCCGTTCCGCACATTTGAAAAGGAACGCCTCGCTTCTGTCAGCCCCGCCGACGCCCTGCGCCATCCCAACTGGCAGATGGGCGCGAAAATCACCATCGACTCCGCAACGATGATGAACAAAGCGTTTGAAATAATCGAAGCCCGCTGGCTTTTCGACATAGCGCCGGAACGGATCGAGGCCGTAATCCATCCGCAGTCAATTATCCATTCCATGGTCGAATTCACCGACGGAGCTGTCAAAGCCCAGCTTGGAGTTCCCGACATGAAACTGCCGATCCGCTACGCTTTAGGTTGCGCCAAACGCCTCCCGGTCGACAATGGCTTCCTCTCGCTCTCCGACATGTCGGCACTGACCTTCGAGAAACCCGACACCGACCGCTTCCCATGTCTGGGATATGCACGTCTCGCGCTCGAAAAAAAAGGCAATTCGGCATGCATCATAAACGCCGCCAACGAAATAGCCGTCGAAGCATTCCTTAAAGGCCGGATCAGATTCACGGATATCCCCGAACTGATCGCATATTCGCTTGATAAAGTCTCATTCATCCCGAGTCCGACATACACCGAATATGTGGCTACCAACGCAGAAGCCCGCAACGTGGCATCCGACCATATTTCGGACCTCAACATCAAGCGCCACTCAACCATCTGATCAACCGGATGAGAATTCGGACCTTCATTATAAAACAGTCATAGAAAAAAATGGAACCATTTTTCATAAAAGCCCTCCAATTTGTCGCCGCACTCGCCTTTTTGGTAATAATACACGAATTCGGCCATTATATAATAGCCCGATGGTGCGGCATAAAAGTAGAGAAATTCTATCTATTCTTCAACCCGTGGTTTTCAATAGCGAAATGGAAACCGAAAAAACGCGCCCCCAAACTCGACAAAAACGGAAATGAGCGTGCCACATGGCGCGACACTGAATATGGCATAGGCTGGCTGCCGCTGGGAGGTTATGTCAAAATCGCAGGCATGATCGACGAATCCATGGACAAAGAACAGATGAAACAGCCGGCCAAACCATGGGAATTCCGTTCGAAACCGGCCTGGCAACGACTGCTGGTCATGATAGGCGGCGTAACTTTCAACTTCATTCTTGCGATCCTGATCTATGCAGGAATCACATTCTGGTGGGGCGACAAATACATTCCGCTGCAGAGCGCCACGGAAGGTATGGAATTCACTCCGGCGGCCATCGACGCAGGATTCCGCAATGGCGATATTCTCCTGACTGCCGATGGAAAAACAATAGATGCCTCCAAAGACGACTTTCTTTTCACCACCGCAACGGCAAAAGAAGTCAAAGTGCTGCGCAACTTCAGGGACACAGTTGCAATCGCCATTCCGTCAGATTTCCTCGCCAGACTCGGAAAAGAACGGTTCATGACCTACCGGCAGCCCGTTGTTGTCGATAAGATACAGGGAATGAGCCCGGCATCAGAAGCCGGAATTATCGAAGGCGACCATATCGTGGCCGTTGACACGCTCTCAACCCGCAGCTATTCAGAGCTGACCGAAGCCCTCCAGAAATATGCAGGCAAACCGACAACCGTCACCATTGAACGCGGCGGCAAACCCCTCCAGGTCAACATCACTCCGACCGAAAGCGGCAAACTCGGTTTCCAGCTGAAAAGAATAACCGACATCTATCCGACCGTCACAGTATCCTACGGATTCTTCGAATCATTCCCCAAAGGCGTTGAAAAAGGGACAACGACACTTGTCAACTACGTCGTTTCCCTGAAACAGCTGTTCAGTAAAGACGGAGTTACTTCAATCGGGGGCTTCGGAACAATGGGCGACATGTTTCCCGAGAAATGGAACTGGCTCATATTCTGGGAAATCACAGCCTTTCTTTCCGTAGTTCTCGCTTTCATGAACATTCTGCCGATTCCGGCTCTCGACGGCGGCCACGTGCTCTTCCTGATTTATGAGATCATCTTCCGCCGTCAGGCTCCGGAAAAAGTTCTCGAATATGCCCAGATTGCCGGAATGAGTCTGCTTATCGCACTTCTCCTGTATGCCAACGGGGCCGATCTCGTCCGGGCTATTTCCAACTAACCCTCCAACCATCCTCAATCAATGAATTATCCAGTTATCACACTGCGCCGCGGGAAAGAGGAATCCCTCAGGCGCTTCCACCCATGGGTGTTCTCAGGAGCCATCGACAGTCTGCCAGACAGTCTGGAAGAAGGTGATATTGTAGAAGTACGCGCTTTCGACGGGACTCCGCTCGGAGTGGGCCACTACCAGATCGGCAGCATCGCCGTCAGAATACTCTCGCCTGAGACTACCGATATCGGCCCGGATTTTTTTGCCTCACGGCTGAATGACGCGTTCCGGCTTCGCCAGAGCCTCAACCTTATCCGTCGCGACAACAACGCCTACCGACTCGTGCATGGCGAGGGCGACTTCCTTCCCGGACTGATTGTCGACGTCTACGGATCGACAGCCGTATTGCAGGCTCATTCTCCCGGAATGCACTATGCCCGAAACATAATTGCCGAACAACTGACCCTCATTCCTGACGCTGGAATCAAGAACGTCTACTATAAATCCGAAACCACCCTCCCCTACAAAGCAAGCCTCGATCCCCAGAACGAATATATACTCGGCGAATACGACACCGACATAGCCATGGAGAACGGATTGAAACTCCATGTCGACTGGCTCAAGGGACAGAAAACCGGTTTCTTCATAGATCAGCGTGACAACCGCCGGCTGCTTGAACAATTCTCGCATGGACGAAAAGTGCTCAACATGTTCTGCTACACCGGAGGATTTTCAATTTACGCTTTACGCGGTGGAGCATCGCTCGTACACTCTGTCGACAGTTCGGCAAAAGCCGTTGCGCTGACACGCCGGAATGTAGAATTGAATTTCGGCGAAGACGCTCCCCACGATGCGTTTGCAGTCGATGCGTTCAAATATCTGTCCGACATGCCCGACGGAGCCTACGACCTTGTCATTCTCGATCCCCCGGCATTTGCCAAACACCGCAGCGCGATCCGCAACGCCCTCCGCGGCTACCAGAAACTCAATGCCCGGGCCATTGAAAAAATGCCTAAAGGAAGTGTTCTCTTCACGTTTTCCTGCTCACAGGCAATATCCAAAGAGCAATTCCGTCTCGCTGTCTTCTCGGCAGCGGCCCAGACCGGACGCCGCGTAAGAATCCTGCACCAGCTCACACAGCCGGCCGATCATCCCATCAACATCTATCACCCGGAGGGAGAATACCTCAAGGGGCTCATCCTATATATCGAATAAACACTAATCTCTTCAACCGACCAATATTTCAGTAAACCATGACATTTTTTAAAACCATAGCAGCGGCCGGAATCGCGCTCGCGCTCTCATCTTCAGCCGCTTTTGCAAACAAACAGCATAAAATGAACTACGTTGTCGACCGTTTTGCAGACATAGAGGTGCTGCGTTACCCAGTTCCCGGCTTCGAAGAACTGACTCCTGACCAGAAAAAACTCATCTACTATCTGACAGAGGCCGCCCTCGCCGGACGTGACATTCTATGGGATCAGAACAACCGCTACAATCTCCAGCTCCGGTCACTGCTCGAAAACATCTACACCAACTACAAAGGCTCACGCGAATCCGATGATTTCAAGGCCTTTGAAAAATACCTGAAACAGGTTGAATTCGGTAATGGAATCCACCACCACTATTCGATGGACAAATTCATGCCCGAATTTTCGGAAAAATTTTTCGATACTCAGGTAAAGGCTCTTCCCAAAAAGCAGCGGCCAAATGACATCAATACCCTTAAAAAACTGATTTTCGATCCGTCATTCATGGCCAAGAAAGTAAATCAGGCCGATGGACAGGATCTTATCACCACTTCCGCCACAAACCTCTACGAAGGCGTGACACAGAAGGAAGTCGAAGATTTCTACGCGGCACTTAAGAATCCGTCAGACCCTACTCCGGTTTCCTACGGGCTCAACCGCCGCGTGACAAAAAAAGACGGGAAGGTTGTCGAACAGACATATAAGATCGGCGGAATCTACTCGCCAGCAATCGAGCGCATCGTCGAAAACCTCGAAAAGGCTGCGGAATATGCTGAAAATGACAAGCAACGCAACGTCATCAAAACACTCGCCTCCTACTATCGGAGCGGCGACCTCAAGGAATTCGACAATTACTCCATACAATGGGTCGATGACACAGACTCACGCGTAGACTTCATCAACGGCTTCATCGAAAGCTATGATGATCCATTGGGCATGACCGCCAACTGGGAATCTATTGTCAACTTCAAAAACCTCGATGCCTCCCACAGAACCGAAGTTATTTCTGAAAACGCACAATGGTTCGAGAACAACTCACCAGTGGATCCGCGATTCCGCAAAGATGAAGTAAAAGGTGTGACTGCAAAGGTGATCACAGCAGCAATTCTTGCCGGCGACTCCTATCCCTCTACTCCAATCGGAATCAATCTGCCGAATGCAAACTGGATCAGAGCAGCATACGGTTCGAAATCCGTTACTCTTGAAAACATAACTCAGGCTTACGACGAAGCCTCCCACGGAAACGGCTTCAATGAAGAATTCGTGCCAGACGAAAAAATGCGTTCGCTAATGGACGACTATCTCTTCATCACCGACAACCTCCACACCGATCTTCACGAATGTCTCGGACATGCATCCGGACGCCTGCTCCCGGGAGTTGACCCTGACGCTCTCAAAGCCCACGGCTCTACCCTCGAGGAAGCCAGAGCCGACCTCTTCGCGCTCTATTATCTTGCCGATCCGAAACTAATTGAACTCGGACTGCTCGACAGCCAGGATGCCTATAAAGCACAATACTACAAGTATCTGCTCAACGGCCTGATGACACAGCTCATGAGAATAGAACCCGGCAAGGATGTCGAGGAAGCCCACATGCGAAACCGCAAGCTCATCTCCGAATGGGTTCTTGAAAAAGGAGCTGAAGACAACACCGCCGAACTCGTAAAGGAAAACGGCAAGACTTACGTCAAAATCAACAATTACCCCCGTCTGCGCGAACTATTCGGCGAACTCCTTGCCGAAATCCAGCGCATAAAGAGCGAAGGTGATTATGAAGCCGGACGTAATCTCGTTGAAAAGTATGCCGTCAAGGTCGATCCCGAACTCCACAAAGAGGTTCTTGACCGTTATTCCCATCTGTCTATCGCCCCCTACCGAGGCTTTGTCAACCCGGTATATACTCCGGTTAAAAACGAAGCGGGAGAAATCGTCGACATCACTGTCAGCTACGACGAGGACTTCATTCCCCAGATGCTCCGTTATTCACGCGACTATTCACCTCTGACACGCTGACCGACTGTGGACCAGGGAGAATTCGCATCGACATTGCTCGAACAGGCCGTAACCGAACTGTCGCGCTTGCCGGGCGTAGGGCGCAAGACCGCCCTACGTCTGGCACTCCATATCCTCAGACGCGACGAATCGGAAGGAGTGGCTTTGGGCGAAGCAATCATCAATATGCGGCGCGGCATACGTTATTGCCGCATCTGCCACAACATCTCCGAAACCGACATCTGTCCGGTCTGCGCATCGTCAAACCGCGACCGGTCGACCGTATGCGTTGTCGAGAACGTCAACGATGTCATGATCATGGAACGCACCCGCCAATACTCGGGGCTCTACCATGTTCTTGGCGGTGTCATTTCTCCAATGGACGGCATCGGTCCAGACTCGCTGACAATCGACTCACTGATCGAACGCATAGAAGCTCCGGACAACACCGTCAACGAGATCATTCTCGCGCTCGGAGCCACAATGGAAGGCGACACGACCAATTTCTATATTTACCGGAAACTGGCTCGTTTTCCAGATCTGAAGGTGACACAGCTCGCCAGGGGTGTAGCGGTCGGCAACGATCTCGAATATACCGACGAAATCACCCTCGGGCGCTCGCTCCTCCAGCGTACACTTTTTTCCGACACATTCAACAACTGACTGTCAACCAACAACTGACAATTAACCTATAAAACATCCATCTCAAATGCTGACCGACGGTACAGTCTCATTACGCGCCCCCGAGCCCAATGACATAGACGACATGTATGTCTGGGAAAACGATCCTTCCGTATGGGTTGACGGATGCGTACGTGCGCCCATGTCAAGGAAAGCGCTCTGCGACTACGTCAACTCCTATAATCCCGACCCCGCAGCCACCGGACAGATGCGGTTGATAATCGAACTCAACGCTACCGGAGATCCGGTAGGAGTGATCGACCTTTACGACTACGATCCACTCAATCGACGGGCCGGAGTAGGCATTCTTATCGATCCGGCCCACCGCACACATGGATACGCCACAGCAACACTACGGCTGCTTTGCGATTACGCAAAAATCCATCTCGGCCTCCATCAGCTATGGGCAATCGTAAACCGGGCAAACCAACCATCGCTCCAGCTGTTCTCGACTGCCGGGTTCAGGAGCTGCGGATCGCTTCGATCATGGATACGGATCGGTGAATCCTATTCAGACGCTCTTTTTTATCAACGGCTTCTCACGACCTGACGCCATTCCAACACAACCAATAGCCACACAAGAAAAACATTGCACATGGACTCTATCAGACAGCCGGGGAAACTGACGACAAATCGACGGGTTCTCGAACTGCTGGCCCAGACATTCCACGACATTTCTTCGGCAAGCACAGAAATAATCAACCTCGAAGCCATCATGAACCTGCCTAAAGGGACGGAACACTTTGTGGCCGACCTCCACGGCGAATACGATGCGTTTCAGCATATCATCCGCAACGCATCCGGCAATATCAAGAGAAAGGTAACGGAAGAATTCGGCACCTCCCTGCGCGAAGCTGAAATCCGCCAGCTATGTTCGCTCATATATTATCCGGAGAAAAAACTCCAGATAATCCGTACGACAGAATCGGATCTCAATGACTTCTATCTCGTCACCCTCCACCAGCTCATCCGCATCTGTCAGACGGTATCGTCAAAATACACCCGGTCGAAAGTCAGGAAGACACTGCCGAAAGAGTTTGCCTACATCATAGAGGAATTGCTTCACGAATCTCCATCAGACGACAACAAGCAGGACTATTTCAACTGTATCATCGAAACAATCATTTCGACTGGACAGGCCGACTCTTTCATAATCGCCCTATGTCATGTCATACAGAAACTCAGCATCGACCAGCTGCATATTCTGGGCGACATCTATGACCGCGGGCCCGGCGCCCATCTGATCATGGACATGCTCTGCAACTACGGAGCATTCGACATACAGTGGGGAAACCACGATGCACTATGGATGGGTGCGGCAGCCGGCAACGACTGCTGCATCGCCAACGTTCTGAGGCTCTCGCTTCGCTACGGCAACATGGCCACACTTGAAGACGGCTACGGAATCAATCTTGTGCCGCTCGCGACATTCGCAATGGAAATATACGGGGAAGATCCGTGCACCAAATTCGGCCCCCACACCGACAGCGACGGATCGGAACAGAGCCGGAAATCGCTCCTGCTCCTTGCCCGTATGCACAAAGCGATAAGCATCATCCAGTTCAAGCTCGAAGCGGCAATGATCGACCGGCATCCGGAATGGAACATGACCGACAGAAAGCTGCTCGAGCACATCGACCTGAACAGTGGCGTTTTCACGCTCGAAGGAATCGACTATGAGATGAACGACACGTTTTTCCCTACAATCGATCCCGCCGATCCCTACCGTCT
>JAIDXA010000032.1 GCA_029058705.1 Paramuribaculum sp.
GTTCATGCTTGGCCACATTAGAGTCAACGAAAACATTCTGTCCGATCCTCGTTACAATTATCTCTTTACGGTCGAGGATGTCAACCGGCTGACACTTTCAGGCACGCCGTTCCGAGAGGCATACCGCACAATCGGAATGCAGGTACAGCATGGCGAGTACACGCCGACCCGTTCTGTCGAGCATGTCCATGAAGGCTCGATCGGCAATCTCTGCAACGACAGGATCCGCGAGAAGCTCTCTGCCGTAATGAAGACTTTCGAATAATTCGGGGCTCTGTTATTGGGATTTGGGCAAAATTACTTATCTTTGCTATTGGTAATTTCAGTGTCTGACGGTTTCGATTCCGATGCTGAGATGACAAAGTAATTGTTTTATAAGTAATAACCAATAATTCAACCCATGGAAAAAGACTTGTTTTGGCTCGTGCCGATTTCTTCGGTGGTAGCTTTGGCTCTGGCTTGGTTTTTCTATAGTCAGATGAAAAAAGAGAGTGAGGGCACTCCCCAGATGGCGAAAATCGCATCATATGTGCGGAAAGGCGCCATGTCTTATCTTCGTCAGCAATATAAGATAGTCTCTCTTGTATTTCTTGCGCTCGTAATCCTGTTTTCAGTAATGGCCTATGGATTCGGGCTTCAGAATGCCTGGGTGCCGGTGGCTTTTCTGACCGGTGGCTTTTTCAGTGGACTTGCCGGATTTTTAGGCATGAAGACGGCAACCCATGCATCGGCACGTACGGCCAACGCTGCCCGTGAATCGCTGAATAAAGGTCTGCGTGTGGCATTTCGTTCGGGAGCCGTGATGGGTCTGGTTGTTGTCGGCCTCGGACTGTTTGACATTTCATTCTGGTATGTGATTCTCCAGCTATGTGTCGATAATGCTTCCGAACTCGAAAAAATGTGTATGATCACCACCACGATGCTCACGTTCGGTATGGGTGCGAGTACACAGGCGCTTTTCGCGCGCGTCGGAGGCGGAATCTACACAAAAGCGGCCGACGTCGGAGCTGACCTTGTCGGAAAGGTAGAGGCCGGAATTCCTGAAGATGACCCTCGTAATCCGGCGACGATTGCCGATAACGTGGGTGACAATGTCGGCGACGTTGCCGGTATGGGCGCCGACCTTTACGAGTCTTATTGCGGCTCGATTCTTGCAACCGCCGCGCTTGGAGCTGCCGCTTATCTGCTGAAAGGCGATCCCGTGATGCAGTTGAAGGCTGTCATGGCACCGATGTTGATTGCGGCTGTCGGTATTTTGCTCTCCATTATCGGAATTTTCTGTGTGAGGACAAAAGAAGACGCAACAATGAAGGATCTTCTCAATTCGCTTGCTTTTGGGACTAATCTCAGCTCGATTCTTATTGTCGGTGCGACATTTCTCATTCTTTGGCTTCTTAAGCTCGACAACTGGGCGCTGATCGGTTGCTCTGTAGTCATAGGTCTGCTCGTCGGAATTGTCATAGGCCGCGCCACGGAATATTACACCTCCCAGTCCTATAAACCCACCCGCAAGCTGGCTGAAAGCGGCCAGACCGGTCCTGCCACGGTAATTATCTCGGGTGTCGGTCTCGGAATGATTTCCACGGCAGTCCCTGTCATTGCTGTGGTTGTCGGAATAATTCTTTCCTATTGGTTCGCTTCCGGCTTTGATTTCACAAATGTCGGAATGGGACTCTATGGAATCGGTATAGCAGCCGTCGGAATGCTATCCACGCTCGGAATCACACTCGCCACTGATGCCTATGGCCCGATTGCCGACAATGCGGGCGGCAATGCCGAAATGAGCGGACTGGGATCAGAGGTGCGACGCCGCACTGATGCTCTCGACTCTCTTGGAAACACTACTGCTGCGACCGGTAAGGGTTTTGCCATCGGGTCGGCTGCGTTGACCGGGCTTGCTCTTCTCGCTTCTTATATTGAAGAGATCCGTATAGGACTCGCCCGGCTTGGAGAAACCATGATTCAGATAGGAGACCGCGCAGTGCCGATTCATGAGGCCACTTTTACGGATTTCATGGCATTCTATGAAGTCAATCTGATGAGTCCGAAAGTCCTTTCGGGTATGTTTGTCGGTGCAATGATGGCATTCCTTTTCTGTGGGCTGACAATGAATGCAGTCGGACGGGCTGCTGGAAGCATGGTCGATGAGGTGCGCCGCCAGTTCCGGACAATCAAAGGAATTCTCACCGGCGAGGCCGAGCCTGACTATGCACGATGTGTTCAGATTTCCACACGTGGCGCGCAGCGTGAAATGGTATTCCCGTCTTTGCTCGCGATCATCGTTCCGATTCTTGTCGGACTGCTCTTCGGAGTCCCGGGAGTGATAGGCCTGCTTGTCGGCGGTCTGTCGTCGGGTTTTGTGCTTGCTGTGTTTATGGCCAATGCCGGTGGCGCGTGGGATAATGCCAAGAAATACATCGAAGAAGGCAACTACGGTGGAAAAGGAAGCGATGTCCACAAAGCGACTGTTGTCGGCGATACCGTTGGGGATCCGTTCAAGGACACTTCCGGTCCGAGTCTGAACATTCTGATCAAGCTTATGTCGATGGTGTCGATCGTCATGGCCGGTCTGACTGTAAGCTGGAGTTTATTCTAAAAATTCAGTTCCTATAATATAGGGGGTGGAGTCACATTGGCTCCACCCCTCTTTCTTTGTCTGTCAGTCTATGGGGCACCGCGATAATGTGAGCGGTCTATTGTCGGATGTATTTCTGAAGAATCTCCATGATTCGTTCAGGGAAATTATTGTAAACCTTGTCCTGGACTGCGGTTCTTATTTCCGTGGAATGTTTTGCAAATTTCTTGCCTGACGGGGTCTCGTAGAATTGGTTTATAGCCATCATGTCCTCAATGGAATAATACTTTTCGTATTCTTCGGCATAAATATTGATCAAGTCGATCCAAACCGCTTCGACAACTTCGGTGGCCGCAGCCTCGCAGTCAGTCAGCGGCAGTCCCATTTCTGTCCATATTGTCATGATCGTCTGAACCATATGTGGCTTTAGGTCAGTTGCGGTCAGCATCTTGTCTATTTCCGATCTATAGTTGTCAGATGGAGAAGTCTGGGCGTATGGCCGGATCGCAGACATAGCGAACAGGACAACGGTGATTGTGATTCTGATTTTTGTCATGGCAAACATTTTGGCAAGATTTTCAACAGTCAAATTTAAACATATTTCCTCAGTACGCAAGCGGTTTCTTAAATTAAATAAAAATGCGTAACTTTGCAGTCGTAAAAAATAAGGTAAAAAAGTTCAAATGATATCAGTTAATGATCTTGCCATGCAATTTGGCAAACGCGTCCTGTTTCAGGACGTCAACATGAAATTCACTCCTGGAAACTGTTATGGTATAATTGGTGCAAATGGGGCAGGTAAATCCACTCTGATGCGTATTCTGTCGGGAGAGCTGACACCTACGCGTGGCACAATAACACAAGGCCCGGGAGAGCGTATGAGTGTGCTTGAGCAGGATCACTTCAAATATGACGATTGCACAGTGTTAAACACGGTGCTTCAGGGTCATACGGTCCTGTGGGACATCATGCAGGAAAAGGATGCAATCTATGCGAAGGAAGACTTCTCGGATGCCGACGGAATGCGTGCGTCTGAGCTTGAAGAGAAATTTGCCGAGCTCGAAGGCTGGAATGCGGAGAGTGATGCGGCGGCGCTCTTAAGCGGTCTCGGAATAAAGGAAGACCGTCATTATATGCTCATGCGCGACCTTTCCGGTAATGAGAAGGTCCGTGTGCTGCTCGCGAAAGCTCTGTTTGGAAATCCTGACAATCTGCTGCTTGACGAGCCGACCAACGACCTCGACCTTGAAACCGTAAGCTGGCTTGAAAATTATCTGTCAAATTGCGAAAACACAGTGCTGGTAGTAAGCCATGACCGACACTTCCTTGACTCTGTGTCGACCCATACGCTTGACATTGACTATAACAAGATGTCGCTCTTCGCCGGAAACTACAGCTATTGGTATGAGTCGTCACAGCTCGCTCTCCGTCAGCAGCAGCAGCAAAATAAAAAAGCCGAGGAAAAACGTAAGGAACTTCTTGAATTCATTCAGCGTTTCAGCGCGAATGTGGCTAAATCGAAACAGACAACCTCGCGCAAAAAAATGCTCGAGAAACTTAATATCGAAGAAATCCAGCCATCGTCGCGCCGTTATCCGGGAATTATTTTCACACCCCAGCGAGAACCGGGAAACAAGATTCTGGAAGTTCATGGACTTTCGGCATCGGTCGACGGAGATGTACTCTTCAGCGATGTGAATTTTCAGATTGAGAAGGGTGATAGGGTTGCGTTCCTGAGCCACGATCCTCGTGCGATGACCGCACTCTTTGAAATCATAACCGGAAATCGTAAAGCCGATGCCGGCACATATGACTGGGGGCAGACCATTACATCGGCCTACCTGCCGCTTGACAATTCCAAGTTCTTCAATACAGACATGAATCTTGTCGATTGGCTCTGCCAGTTCAGCGATGACTCCAGCGAGATATATCTCAAGGGATTCCTTGGCCGTATGCTTTTTTCCGGAGAGGACGTGCTCAAGAAAGCATCAGTCCTTTCAGGCGGTGAAAAGATGCGCTGCATGATCTCCCGGATGATGCTCAGGGATGCCAATACTCTGATTCTTGATTCACCGACCAACCATCTTGACCTCGAGTCGATTCAGGCGTTTAACAATACACTGCGCAGTTTCAAGGGAATAATCCTTATGTCTTCGCATGACCATGAGTTCATCCAGACCGTGGCTACACGAATCATTGAGCTTACTCCCGGCGGAATTATCGACAAGATGATGGACTATGACGATTACATCACGGACGAAAAAGTGCTTGCCGCCCGTGAACGCATGTATCATAAAAACTGATTCAAGAAATGGTCAGACATGTTGTCACATTCCGTTTGAACGGCCCGGAAGAATTGCGTCGCGAAGTTGCCGCGCGTTTTCGATCGGCTCTTCTGCAACTCCCGGCACAGATACCCCAGCTTAAGGAAATCGAGGTCGGAGTTAATATAAATCCTGCTGAACAATGGGATGTCACGCTGATTGCAACTGCCGACAGCCTTGATGACATAGCATTGTATTCCGCCCATCCTGCCCATGTGAGAGCCGTTGAAATAATCGCTCCGCATAAGGCTGAACGGGCCTGTGTGGATTTTATCGCTGAATAATGTCGCTGACGGCCGGCACTTCAGGCAGAAAACGATAGGATTTCCGCCGGAAGTCTATGGCGCAGCAATAGTGGTGGAGACCGTTGCTGACAATAAGCAGCGGTGCATTAAGCACCATGTTGTAGCGGGTTATCTGGTCAAAAACCTCTTGTGTGATCTCAACAGAAGGAGCCTTATATTCAACAATGATATATGGCTCTTTTCTGTTATTGAAAACAACGGTATCGCAGCGACGGGAGGTTGAGTTCAACCGTATTCCGACCTCATTGGCGATGCTGCCGGCGTAATAGCCCTTTTCGTTGATGAGCATTGCGACAAAATGCTGTCGAACCCATTCTTCTGGGGTCAGGGCGACCCATCTGCGGCGTTGCGGATCGTAGACCTGCGGACGGGCGCATTCAGGTTGCATGCGGAGTTTCAGATGGGCTGGCGGCAGATTCAGCTGAGGATATTCGTCGACCGTCATAAGTTTTGTTATTATCGAATTAATGCGTAAATTTACAGAATAATACTCAATTCTGCAACAGAAAATGGCTGCTATTACATCTCCGAATTTCACCGATCTCCATCGCC
>JAIDXA010000320.1 GCA_029058705.1 Paramuribaculum sp.
GTGTTGATGAGAACTCCGCCTTCAGGAAGCAGTGTGATCAGATCGAATCCTACCGAGCCGCGGGTTTCCGGGGTTGCCGGTATGTGGAGCGAGACAAATTTGTTGCCGCTGTATAGTTCCTTGATGTCGTGGACAGGGGTCACGCCTGCTTGCGAAATCACTTCATCGGGACAGAACGGGTCGAGTGCCTGGATTTCCATTTCAAAACCTTTTGCAATGCGGGCCACGTTGCGTCCGACCTGGCCGAAAGCGTGTATGCCGAGACGCTTGCCGCGCAGTTCTGTTCCGGATGTTCCATCGAACATGTTCCGGACAGCCATGACAGCCATTCCGAAAACGAGTTCGGCAACGGCGTTGGAGTTTTGTCCGGGAGTGTTTTCCACGCAGACATTATGGGCTGTGGCTGCAGCAAGGTCAACATTGTCGTATCCGGCGCCGGCACGAACGACGATCTTAAGATTTTTTGCGGCATCGAACACTTCCGGATCGATTTTGTCGGAACGTATTATGATAGCATCGGTGTCGGCGACCGCTTCGAGGAGCTGGGCGCGGTCGGTATATTTTTCAAGCAGTTCGAGTTGATGGCCTGATTCTTCAACGACTTTCCGGATGCCGTCGATTGCCACAGGGGCAAACGGCTTTTCTGTAGCTACGAGAATTTTCATATGGATCAGAGTTTGGCTTCGAATTCTTTCATTGCATTGACGAGCACCTCGACGCTTTCCATGGGCAGTGCGTTGTAGAGAGATGCCCGGAATCCTCCGACAGAGCGGTGGCCTTTGATACCAACGATTCCTTTTTCGGATGCGAAGTCGATGAAGTTCTTTTCAAGTTCCTTGTATTCGGGAGTCATGACGAAGCATACGTTCATGATCGAGCGGTCGGCCGGATCGGTTACTGTTCCTTCGAAAATTTTGCTTGAGTCGATCGCATCGTAGAGTCTGGCAGCTTTCGCAAGATCGGTTTTTTCGATTTCGCGTATGCCTCCGAGCTGTTTGTAGTAGCGGAGGGTTTGAAGTGCTGAGAATATAGGAAGCACCGGAGGAGTGTTGAACATCGAACCTTTTTTTATGTGGGTGCGATAGTCGAGCATTGTAGGAATCTGACGCTCGACATGGCCGAGTGCCTCGTCGCGTACGATGACGATTGTGACGCCGGCAGGGGCGAGGTTTTTCTGCGCGCCTGCGTAAATGAGATCATATTTCGAGACATCTATCGGACGGGAGAATATGTCGCTCGACATGTCGGCAACCAAGGGCACTGGACTTTCCGGATCATAGCGCATTTCGGTTCCATAGATGGTGTTGTTGGTGGTGAAATGGAAGTAATCGGCGTCGGCGGGAATAGAGAAGTCCTTGGGAATGAAGGAGAAGTTTGCATCGCGGGAGGAGGCGACTACATCGACTTCGCCGAAAAGTCGGGCTTCCTTGATTGCGTTTGACGCCCATGTCCCGGTTTCGAGATAGGCGGCTTTTTTTGCCATGAGGTTGTAGGGCACCATGCAGAACTGCATGCTTGCTCCCCCTCCGAGGAATAGAACGGAGTAGCCCTCGGGAATTTCCAAAAGCTCTTTTACGAGGGATGTCGCCTCGTCCATAACTGCCTGAAATTCTTTGCTTCGGTGTGACACTTCAAGAACTGAAAGACCGGTGTCGGCAAAGTTGAGAATTGCATCGGCAGTGTTTTTGATAGTGTAGGGGCTCAGAATTGACGGGCCTGCATAAAAGTTATGTTTTTTCATTTTATTGGGTTTTGGGAATACGTTTCGCAAAAATAATCAAAATTTTCTAATAAACCGGCTTATTTGGGTTGATCATGGGCAGTTGATGACGATTTCGTCCGTGAAAAGCCATGCCCCGGGTCTGTTGTGGCCTTTTGCCTTGACCTTTACGTAGCGGGCTTTTGCATCGGTTGCGACAGCGAAGTTTTTCATCATGATTTTCGGATACATCGGATCAACGTCGGACCATAATGTTTCAACAGGTGTGAATTCGATTCCGTCGGTCGAGATTTCAACTGTGACATTGTCAGGAAGGTGAACCCACGCTCCGGGAGCGTGCATGAATGTGGCGGCGACCGAATGAACCGTTCTGTTTTCGCCGAGATCCACTATGGCTTCGAAGTCGCCGAGAAATCCTTGCCATCGTTTGTCGCCGTAGGTCCATCCGCCACGAATGCCGTCAACGAGTGTCGAGTTTCCGGCCGCGGGATATTTGGAGTGATATGGCGTTGTGTATTCAACTGTTGCGCCTATGGCTGAGTTCACTACCGGAGTGAGGCTTTCGCGACGTTCGCCATATTCGTTGGCGAGATCGAAGGTGTTGTAGCCCAATGAGTCAAGCCGGGCGTTGAGAACGAGGGCACGGCGGTGGAAGTCGTCGTAGTTTTTTTCAGGTGTCGACCACCCGATTTCAGCGATGGCGAAGGCCCGGGGATAGTACATGTATTCGGCATGGGCGTCGGTCGGTATGTATTCAGCCCAGAGGTTTGCCTGAAGGCCCATGAGGTTTGAGGCCTCTTCTGATGTCAGGGATGAGTCAACAGGTTCGTAGGAGTAGGCTTTTTTCAGCGGAGTGAATCCGCCGATCGAAACCGGTTCTTTGAATGCGGCGTCCTGAGTGTAGTCGATGTAGCAGAATTCGCCGGGAGTCATGACTACTTTGTGGCCACTCTTGAGAGCCGTGATTCCACCTTCAGTGCCTCGCCAGGACATGACTGTGGCGTTTGGGGCAAGTCCGCCTTCGAGAATTTCGTCCCACCCGATTATATCACGGCCTTTCGAATTTAGATATTTTTCAACACGGTGTATTGCATAGCTCTGGAGCTCGTCGACGTCTTTGAGCCCTTCGGATTTCATGCGTGCCTGACAGTCGGGGCAGTTTCGCCATCCGCTTTTGCTTGCCTCGTCGCCTCCGATGTGGATATAAGCCGATGGAAACACTTCGATCACTTCGTCGAGAACATCTTCGATGAATTTAAATGTAGCTTCTTTGCCTATGCACAGATCTTCGTCGGTATATGGAACTCCCGCACATGACAGCTCAGGGTAAGCGGAGGTCACCTCTTTGCTGTGGCCGGGAATTTCAATTTCCGGAATGACGGTTATGTTTCTGTGGGCTGCATAGTCGATCAGATCGCGGAGCTCATTTTTGGTGTAGTATCCTCCGGATGCCCGCGGATCATTTTTTTCACAATAGCGCGCTCCGTTGTCAGCCCAGTCCTGCCATGTCGCCTGGGGACGCCATGCCGCAAATTCAGTGAGCCGGGGATATTTCTCGATTTCCATTCTCCATCCGGCTGCGTCGGTGAAGTGGAGATGAAGTTTGTTGAGTTTCATAAGAGCCATTGCGTCGATCTGTTTTTTGAGGAAGTCGACCGAACGGAAATGGCGAGAGACGTCAAACATGAGTCCGCGATGGGCGAACCGTGGGGAGTCGGAAATTTTTCCGGTCTGTATTTCGGTTGCTCCTTTGATTCCTGTAAGTTGAATGAGCGATTGGATTGCATAGAAAGCACCGGCTTCCGACGGTGCTTTGACGTTAATCCGTCGGGGAGTGATGTCAATGGTGTATGTTTCGCCGGAACCTTTGCCGATTTCGATTGCAAGGTTGGCTTTCGAGGTTTTGTCAGCGGGGGAAAATAATTCAGGGAAAAGCGATAGATAGTCTGAAAGATTTTCTTTTGCCTGGCTTTTGATAGAGTAGGAGAATCCGCCGGAGGGGATGGTGAATGAGCCTTTGCCACGGATGAACTCTGTAGGGCGTGGAATCAGGTCGGATGCTCCGACGGTAGCGGCCGATGCCGGGAGACAGAGGACTGAAGCAAGGAGAGTGGAGACTAATGTTTTTTTCAGGTTCATGTTGTGAAAACAAAAATGTTTATAATGAGTTGTTCGTTTTGTTTAACAGGTGACTGACGGACTAATGGCGAGTTTTGGCTTCGAGCAGGGACTGATGGAAGTGGCAGTGTTTAAGCGTGCCGTCGGACTCTCTCAAATGCATTCCGTTGCCTTCGCAGTAGCGGAACATTTTGCAGTCGGCGCAGAATCCGGTTTTCATCCAGCTGTGGTCGCGGTAGGCTTGGAAACGGTTTTCCCAGACAGTCCAGATTTTATCGCCCGAATAGATGTTGCCTTGTGCGAAATCAGCGCGTATGCTGGGACAAGCGCCAATTGACCCGTCGATGAGTACTGATGCGATTGAGATTCCGGCCTGACAGCTGAAAAAGTGGTCGCGGACTTCCCCTTCGAAGTTCCCGAGGAAGCCTTCGCAGGCAAACGAGCAGTTGATCGACTGCTCCCGTCGGGTCTTTTTGATGAATTCAAGCAAACGGACAATTTCATCGGGCGCAAGTTTGAATTCGGGATAATTTCTGGCTCGTCCGGACGGGAATATGGTGAACAGCCGCCATTGGCTGACTCCAAGATCAGTGAGCAGCCCGCGCATCTGTGATAGGGTTTTCAGTGAATTTCCGGTTACACATGTCACGACATCGAAGTTGATGTCAGGGTCATTTGCCGCCATGGCAATGGCGTCGCACGCTTTGCCGAAAGAGGCTGGATTGCCGCGCATTGTGTTGTGGTCGTTTTCGAGACCGTCAAGGCTGATTGTCAGATTGTGGATTCCGGCGGCTTTAAGCGATCTGAAACGAGTTGCTGACAGAGCAAGTCCGTTGGAAACGATGCCCCACGGAAGCCCGCGGCTGTAGAGTTCAAGACCGACAGTCTCGAGATCGGAACGCATAAGCGGTTCTCCGCCTGTAATGACGATGTTCAGATGATGCGGGTCGATATGTGGAATCAGCTCGTCAACAGCCTGAAGAAAGTCGGCAGCAGGCATATCGGGTGTCTCGGAGCATGTTTTGCAATCGCTTCCACAATGGCGGCAGCTGAGGTTGCATCGCTGTGTGCACTCCCAGAAGAGCTGTCGGAGCGGATGTCTCCGTATATGGTCTTTGCGCTGTTTTCTTGCTATTTCAAGGGCGAGGCGGTGGCGAAGGTCAATCTTGTGCATGGTCAACGTTGGGATGTTGATTGGTTTTCATGGAGAAACGGATGACATGGCCTCCTCTCCTTTTTGCAAATTTATTCAACTTTTGTCGGTCAGACAAGTAATTCTGTGAAAAAAGTGGAAACATGCACAGCATGTGGAAACTTTTGACAATCAGAATTGTCATTGGATTATCACTATTTGCCGCCATGGCGTTAAGAATTATTATCGAAACGGTTCTGACAGAACATTCTGCCTGTGACGCAGGTTAGAATAGTGGAACTTGTCATGATCCGTTTAGGGGTCAGGATGATTCCAATGACTCATTTTCTTCTCTCCAACCGGGACCGGAGGCATAGGGCTGTTATGAAACCCATGCGTCCGGTTTTTATTTTCCGGCAATTGCCGTCAGAAGAAGTTCCGGCCTGATATATTTTGACGATACTTCTGCAATCCGGTCCGGCGTCAGTTTCTCGATCTGTTTTAATTTCGATTCGAAATATCCATCGGGAATGCCGGAGGTGTAGGCTGAAATATAGTAGGAGATGGTTGAGAACGGGTTGTCGAGAATCCGTGCCTGTGATGAAAGGAGATATTGTTTGAGCCGCATCAATTCGTCTTTTTCCGGAGGGTTGGCGGCCAGGTTTGTCAGTTCATTGCGGACTTCATCACAAAGCCGGCCTACGTTGCTGCAGTCGGTGTCGGCATAGATCTGGATGTAAGATCCCGGTATGCTTCCGAGAAGAGATGCTGAAATGCCGTAGGTCAGGCCGAGTTCCTCGCGTATGTTGCCCATCAGGCGGCTTCCGAAATAGCCTCCGAGGGCAGAAACGGCAATATGCAGAGCTATGTAGTCGGGATGGGATCGAGGAATCGTAGGGATTGTCATTATGACAGCGCTTTGGAGTGCGTCGGGTTTTGATATCCGTTCGGTTGTGAGAGCCGGCGCAGGGGAATAGGGGAGCGGATCGGCCGTGGATCCGTTGCCTGCAGACGGGACTGTCGAGAACGTTTCGGCGATGAGGCTTTCGATTTCCGGGCTTATGTTGCCGGCAATGAAGAGCTTGCCGGACGAGGGCGATATTGTCGAGTTGAAATCATCGAGCAGATCATTGCGGGTGATTGCGCGTATTTCGTCGGGAGTGTCTACTTTCGCTGCAGGGTGGGAGTGCCCTTTAGTGAGCCGGTCGGATGCACATGCGGCCAGAAAGTCTACGTCGTTCATCGAGACTTCGATGTTTTTCGCCAGACCTTCACGACGCACAGCCAGTGCGTGTTCCGGAAATGTCGGTTCGAATATCATTTCTTTGAATACCGGCAGAGTGGCGGCAAGGGTCGAGTTGAGCGAACGCATGGCAATGGAGGACGTGAGTTCGCCGGTTTCAGTTTTCAGCCAAGCGCTGTTGTAGTCGAGGATTCCGTTGATTTCATCGCCTGAAAAGGATTTGGTTCCCTCGCGACGGAGAATAGATCCGAGAGCGGCGCTGGCAGGTGATTTAAGATCAGATGATCCTCCAGGCGCGATATAGGTCATGAAATTGACAGGCTCGACGCATTTGTCATAGATTATCATTTCTATGCCGGATTCGAGAACGCGTCGTCTGACGCCAGGCAAAGAGAATGCCGACATCATTGTTATGGGAGGAGGTGTGGTGCGGGATAATAGGGAGTCTTTGTTGTTCATTATCTGAATGTTTCGGCATAACGTTTTCTGGCCTGTTCGAGTTCGTCGGCAGTGTCGACTCCAAGAAGTTTGCTTTCGGTCAGGACAATCTTTATGCGGAATCCTGCTGCGAGCCATCGGAGCTGTTCGAGTTTTTCGGCCATCTCGGCGTGGGAATGCGGGAGTGACGGGATTGAGAGCAAAGTCTGTCTCCGGAAAGCATATGTGCCTGCGTGGATATAGAAAGGGGATGTGTTGATCCATTCCTTCCAGTGGACGTCGCGGATATAGGGGATTATGGAACGGCTGAAGTACATGGCTCCCATGCGGTTGTCGAAGACTACTTTTGGATTGTCGGGAGAAAAGAGGGATTCAAAACCGTCGTCTGGATCGAACTTGCGGGCAAGGGTGGCTATCTGGAATTCAGGGCTATCGAGGCTTGCGGCGAGATTCCTGATATCTGAAACTTCGAGAAACGGTTCATCTGCCTGTAGATTTAGAATGATATCCGCGTTGTGCGGGATTCGTGACAGAGCGTGGGCGCATCTTGTTGTTCCGCAGTCGGCGGCCTTGTCAGAAAGAAGGGCGTTGCCTCCCCGCGTCTGAACGGCTTTGACTATTTCCGGACTGTCGGTCACTACAATTACATTGTCGTTTCCAATGGCTTCGGCAGCACGTCGGTAAACGTGCCAGACCATAGGTTGGCCTCCTATATCCGCAAGCGGTTTACCCGGCAGACGGGAAGACTGGAATCTTGCGGGTATGATGGCGAGGACATTATTCATATGAATCAGGCTGGATTGACATCTTTGATTCTGCAAAATTACGTGAAAGGCGAAAATGGTATGACGGTTGATGTGTTAAAACATTTAATCAAGTCATAAAAAATATTGTCGTTTCGCGAAGGTGTGGTGCAGTCGGCAGACAGAATTGTCGGATTCGCAGAGTTTTCAGGTTTTATCCGGGCTATTGTCGGATTGTAGTGGTGTTAAATTTGGAAAAAATGATTAAATTTGTGGCATTCTGTGATAACAAACCAATTTTATTACAATTTTTTACTAATACCATTACATTGCTAATGAAAAAAATCTTTACACTGGTTTGCCTGTTGACTGCAGGCTTGGCGACAGGTGCTTATGCTGCCACCAATTTTAAGAGTGTTGTGATCGAGCATGCCGATACCCACGTGAGCCGCATCACAATGGAGCATGGGATGACCACTGCTTTTGAGGACGGAATGTTTGTCATGTCTTGTGAGAAAGGTGATATCAGTTATGAACTTGAGGATGTTCGCCACTGGACATTCTCGACCGAATCGGGAGATTCGGACCTGTGGGCCGGAATTTCGGATGTCGCGAATGATAATATATTGTCGGTCAACTGGGCCGGCGATGTTCTGAGAATCGGGAATCTGCCTTCTGAGTCCAGACTGACGGTTGTGTCAGTCGACGGGCGAAGTCTGTTGTCCCGTGTCGTTTCAGGAGACTGCGAGATTGATCTCGGCGAATTTTCGTCTGGAGTATATATTGTAAACGTCAATAACCAATCATTGAAAGTAGCTGTGAAATAATATGAAAAAAATGATTCTTTTTGCGGCTGCCGCAATGTTTGCATCGGCCGCTGTCGCTCAGAATGAGCAAATGTATATCTTCAGGAATGACAAACAGTTCAATTACTTTGATCTGAAAGATATTGTCGATATTACTTATAATGGCGGAACCGCCGGGTTCACTCAGCTTGGAGTTAAGACGTCGGACGCTTCAACAAGCGTCAGCCTGTCGTCGGTCGACAGCTGTGTTATCCGTTCAGTAGTGATTCCTGATATCCATGTCCATCTGACCGACTATCCCGACCTGAAGGATCTGATGAAAGACAGCCAGCATGGCAAGTCATTTGTATATGCGGCTACGCTCAGAATGGATGGCAACGGACAGTATGATGATCTGCCTGAACAGACAGTTGAGTTCCGTGGGCGAGGAAACTCGACGTGGAACTTCGCCAAGACTCCCTACCGCTTTAAGATGGCGAAGAAAACCTCTGTCTGCGGCATGGCAAAAGCGAAGACCTTTGCTTTGATAGCCAATTATATAGACCCTTCGTTGATGAGAAATGCGGTTGCGTTGTGGACAGCCCGGCAGCTCGGGCTGCCTTACACAAACCATAGCGTTCCGGTCAACGTTTATCTCAATGGCTATTATAAGGGAGCGTATATGATGACAGAGAAAATCGGAGTTGGCGGCGGTTCGGTTGATATTGACGAGAACACGGGAATGTTATTTGAGCTTGATTCCAACTATGACGAGGATTTCAAATTCACATATCGTTTCGCAAACAATATCAGCAAGAAACTCCCGGTTATGGTGAAAGATCCAGACCTGACAGAAGTAAAACCGGACGCAGCGGAAAGAACAGCCTATTTCATGCTGTGGCAGTCTGATTTTTCTGAAATGGCCGATGCCGTTGTCAATCCCGGGTCCAAGAAGATTTCCGATTATATCGATCTGAATGATGCCGCGCGTTTTGTTCTTGTCAACAGTCTGGCATGTAATCGTGAACTTCAGCACCCGAAGAGCCTTTATATCCATAAGGAGGGTCTCGGTTCGGAATATCTTTATCATTTCGGTCCTGTTTGGGATTTTGACTGGGCATTCGGTTATAACGGAACTTATACAATCCAGAGCCATACCAATGTTCTTTTTGAAAGTGATGGCGATTATTCCGGAATGTCGTTTATGAAATCGCTGGTCAGCAATGCGGAATTCCGTGAGGTCTACAAGGAGGTCTGGAATGAATTCTATGCTGAGATCTATCCGCGTCTGTTGGAATACATGGCGTCATATGCCTACATGATTGAGCCGACCGGGAAGCGTGACGGATTGCTTTGGCCTGATGCCTATGCTGCAAGTTATGCAGTTGCGCCGAGTGCTTATGACCGTGTTGCAAAGGTTTCGGAACTTACCGATTGGGTTAAAAAACGAGTGGAATGGTGTAACACGCATTCGAACTGGGGACTTTATTGATAACCAGTCCGAAAAATAGATTACCACATAAACCGGAGTGTCAATGAGATGTGACACTCCGGTTTTATGTATGACGGGCATGTCAAACATCTGTGGTGAAAGTCCACGCGGGGCGTAGTTGCCGACGAACCCCAGAGCG
>JAIDXA010000321.1 GCA_029058705.1 Paramuribaculum sp.
CGATTATAAACTCTATCTCGGCGAGATCGCTCTCTTCGACGGTTCTGCCGCCAAGACTCCGGCTGCCATCGACGCTGACGCACTCGTTGCCGAAGTGAAGGAAGAAACCGCAAAATCGCTTTCTGTCAAGCTCGCCTGGAGCGTGAAGGATGCCGGCTATGATGTTGAATACCGCGACCGCGGCTTCGTGTTCAATGACGAGGTCAACATCGACCACTTCGAAGTGTTTGTCAAGAACGGTGAAAACGGCAAGGCTGTTGAAGTAAGCCGTCCCGCAGGCTGGCATGCATTCATCGGCGCTATCGATCTTGAGAAATACAGCGATCCCTACATCGGTGTGCGATCTGTTTCAACAGACCTCACAACCGCTTCTGAGGTGGAATGGATAAAGATCGAACGTTATTCAGATCCTTCCGCACTTCCCCCCGTTTATGCTGACCTTTACATGCCCGCTTATATGGATCCCACTTCCAATGGTCAGGAAGCCGCTTATAAGAACCGCTGGATTGAAGAGGTCAAGACTACAGGTGCCACAGGCAACCTTAACTACTCACGTACTGAGCCTGCCGGCGCATGGGACGATGAAAAGGAAGAACCTGCAGAAGGCAACACCAACTATGTCATGGCCGAGGATGTCCTGACTGTTAAGCAGGGCGAGACCGTTCAGGTTACTGTACGCGGTCATAACGGAACCGATGATATCCGCTATTGCATGTTCAAAGGCTTTATCGACTGGGATATCGACTATGAATTCAATGGCGAAAACGATGAGCTCGTCTGGAGCTGGGGTACTTCCAGCTATGGTGCCGGTATTCAGACAGGTGCTGATGCATGGGATCGTGCCAACTTCTGTACACAGGGACGTACGTTCACCCTCAATGTTCCTGCCGATGCCAAGCCCGGCCGCACACGCTTCCGTATTGTTGGATGCGATGCTTGGTTTGCCGGCGGTCTTAACGCGACAGGCGCATTCAACAAGGGTTATGCTCTCGACATTCCTGTCGACGTTGTCAGCGCAGGCAATACTCCCCGCGAAATCGCTCCGGGTTACAAGGATTACCGCGATGCCGGCGAAGCAGATGATCCCACAATGGCTGCCATCGACAATGTCAGCGTAGAAAACGGCGTTGCAACTGTCAGCGTTGTTGACGGAACAGCTTACTTCACAAACGCAGATAAAGCATGGTTCTATGATGTTAACGGACGTACAGTGAAGTTCGTTGCTGACGCCACTGTTCCTGCAAACGTTTCTGACCTTGCAGCCGGTGTCTACGTTGTGAAGATGAAGAACGGTCCCGTTCTCCGCTCTGCAAAAGTAGTTGTCAAATAAAATAAGTTTTAGTATTAAGGTTCCGGATTCGTGAATCCGGAGTTGAGTAATGCGGTTGAGCCGGGGCGTTTGTCTCCGGCTCAACTTTTTTTCAGGGGGAGTTGAAGTTACGGGAAATTTGCCTAATTTTGCAGCCTATGAGGATCTATGAATTTGAAAAGGAGTTCAAGCGGCTCTATCTTCCGCTCGGAATGTATGCGTTGCGTATCGTCGGCGATGCCTGCGACGCGGAGGATATTGTTCAGAATTCCTTTCTCAAAGTGTGGCAGTCGATTGACGACGGACGCCAAGTTGAGAATTTTACGGGATTGATGTATCGGACCGTGCGTAATGAAGCGCTTGATTACCTGCGCCGTTGCCGTCCGACGGTGAGACTTGACGAGATTCCGGAGGCCGATGCTCCGGCAATAGACACATCGGAGCGGGATGCACGTATATGGCGTGCGGTCGATTCGTTGCCGGAAAAGTGCAGGGAGATTTTTCTGATGAGCAAGCGCGACGGCCTTTCAAACGGCGAGATTGCTGAGGAACTGGGCCTTTCAGAGAAAACGGTCAGAAATCAGATGTCGAAGGCCTATTCGCGATTGCGCGAAGCGCTTTCTGACGGACACAAACCGTTTTTCCTGCCGTTTCTTTAGCGGTTTCCGGGGGAGGGTGTGTGGATTTTTTCAATCAGGTGTAGGACATTTCCGGAAAGTCTGCGTCAATAGTATGCAGTGCCGGTCGGAAGTCCGGCTGCCGCCAATGTTGAAATATATTGATCATGTCACATATGAAGCGCTACCTGATTTATTTTTTTGTTATTGCATTTCTTGCAACGTCAGTAAACGCGAAGGAGCTGAAGAGCGGCTATCGCGGTTTTTTCGAATGGGATAATCATCTGACCCGTTATGATGAGTGGATTCCGGGAAACGGTGCCACGTACTATTATACGGGTATCTCCACCTCTCATGGTTATCAGATCACGCCATACATTTTTGCCGGGGCGGGTCTGGCCATTGACTATTGCGGACGCGACGAGAGTCTTCAGATGCCCCTGTTTCTTAAGCTTCGTACAGAACAGCGTTTCGGGCGGTTCACGCCATTTGCTGATCTGCGCGGAGGATATACCCTTTCCGATGGCGACAGGTGGAATCTTTCGCCGACGATCGGCTATCGTTTTGACTGGGGGCGGAAGGTGGCTCTGAATATCGGAGTCGGTGCAACCGTTGATTTTCGTGAAGTGGAGATTTACGATGTCTGTCTTGACGAATCGACCGGTTACTGGACGCTCAGCCATGCCGGGCAGGACATCCGCTCCAAATTATTGTTTACTTTCCGTGTGGGGATTGATTTCTAAAGACTATGGAAGACAGAAATATCGATTTTGTTGCCCGTCATTATTCGAAAGGGCGTTTTTCAGAAAAGGAGGGCTGGAAGCGGCTCGGTATCACGTCTGTGATGCGGTGGTCATTCGGACGCGTCGCGGCTTCGGTGGCAGTGATTGCCGTTTTGTCGGCTGCAGCGGCAATTGTCTGGCGCAGTTATGTGGCCGGTGGGACAGGCATAGAGACAGCCGGACCGGCGGCCTCGGTTGAGGAAGCGGTCGCTCCTGAAAAACAGATCAGGACAATTGATTTTGAGAACGCTCCGCTGGAAGAGGTGGTGGCAAGGATAAGCGAGGTTTATGGAGTCAGCATCACGGATGTGCCCGCTGAGGCAAGTGACTACCGGCTGTCGCTTCATTATGAGGGAAATGTTGTGGATCTTGTCGGAACAATCAACGAACTGCTTGCGATAGACCTTAAGATTGTTGAGGAAAGAAACGGTGACGGAAGATGAAGAAACTGTTGTTTGTCATCGTGATGATGATTGTCTGCGGAGTGGCGGTGGCTGGTCGCAAAGTCACCGTTACCGCAGTCAACCAGCCGGCTGCAAGTGTGTTCCGCACGCTTATAGTCCAGACAGGAATGAATTTCGTGTATTCGTCAGACATTCTTGAGGGCGTTTATGTGACGGTCAATGTCCGCAACAAGCCGATAAGGAAGGTGCTTGAGGAGATGTTCCGCGACACCGGGATCGAATATCGGATCAAGGGTCAGGATGTCATTCTTCGCCGGCGTCCGGTTTCCGCAGCGGGGAAGACTTCCAGGGCAGACGCAGGGCGGATAGAACCGCGCCGCCGTCATCGGAGTCGGACGGTCATGTCGCCGAAGCAGCTTGATGAGGTTGTCGTGGTGTCGCGTCTGGAGAGCCCGGCCGTAGAGAGTGCTGAGGTCGGAGCCAAGAAGCTGACGGCCGAGGAGATCACGTCGACACCCTCGCTGCTTGGAGAAGCCGATGTTCTCAAGGCGCTCTCGTTTCAGCCTGGAGTGGTCAGCGCGGGCGAGGGTATGGCGGCAATGCATGTGCATGGCGGCAATGCCGATGAGAATCTATGTATGCTTGATAATGTCCCGTTGTATCAGGTTAATCATTTTGGGGGCTTTTTCTCGTCGTTCAATCCCGACGTGATCCGTTATGTCGATTTTTTCAAGTCGTCGGTGCCGGCCAAATATGACGGGCGTCTGTCATCGTTTCTCGATGTCCGGTTATATGACAATATTCCCGATTCGCTCAGCGGCACGGCCAAACTGGGACTGACATCAGGCGGAGTTTCTCTCAGAGGTCCGATAGGCAAGCGCACGGGCTATGTGGTGGGGCTTAGACGTTCATGGGCAGATCTGCTCACGATGCCCCTTGTTGCGATAGCCAATTCATCGCAGGACGAGAAGATACGCGCACACTATTCGTTCATGGATCTCAACGCCAAACTCATCCACCGTTTTGAGGGTGGGTCGAAACTGTTTTTCAACGTTTATTTCGGCAATGATCTGCTCAAGACGGGAACAAAGGAAATCTATGAATACGGATCATGGGAAAGCGAGGATGAAAAGATTGATTTTCATTGGGGCAACTTTGTGGCGCAGGCCGGACTTTCCCACCGTTTTTCCCGAAGTCTGACAGCCGAGTTCACGGCAGCGCACACCCGATTTTTTTCCCGTATGTCATACAGCGACATAAATGTATATGTCAATGAGGGAGACACTATGCGGACAAGCGAACGGTCGCAGACCAGAAACAGCATCAACGACTGGATTTTCAGGGGCGACGCCTACTGGCGTCCTGCTGAATGGTCGCATGTCAGGTTCGGCACGTCCTACACGCGTCATTCGTTTCTTCCGCAGCGGGTCAGGCGCGAGACATCTGTAGACGACAGCCACTATCTTGACCGCGATTCGACCTCGCGCTATGGTGCTGACGAATTCAGCGTTTATGCCGAGGACGACATGACTGTTTCAGAAAAGATACGCCTGAACGGCGGACTGCACCTGACGCTTTTCAATATCGGCGGAAGTGTGCGTGGCGGGGTGTCGCCGCGTCTTTCGTTCAGTTACCGCCCGTCTGACAACTGGGCATTCAAGGGTGCATATACGCGTACGACCCAGTTTGTGCATCTGCTTGCCCGGAGCTACCTCTCGCTTCCGACCGACCAGTGGATTCCCGTTATGGGTGATTTCCGGCCGCAGACGGCCGACAAGATAGCTGTCGGGGCATATCATCAGCTGCCTTCGCTCGGACTCGGGATTTCGGTGGAGGCCTATTGGAAATGGATGAACAATCTGATCGATTACCTTGACGAATATTATCTCTATCCTCCCTCAGAGGAGTGGAATGCAAGGCTGACATCGGGTCGCGGAACAGCAAAAGGAATCGACCTGAAAGTTGAAAGGACAATGGGAAGGGTGACAGGCCATGTCTCTTATTCCCTTGCATGGGCCGACCGCACATTCAAGGAGAAAAACGGCGGCATGACTTTTCCGGCCAGGTTCGACAACCGTCACACGATCAACATTCTTCTCAATTGGAAGATCTCGGACAAGGTCGGTCTCAACGCGGCATGGACGGGTCATTCAGGCAACCGGTTCACGCTGATGCCGCAGGTATGGGAATCGCCCGATTTCGGCGGTAGCGATTATTATGGCGGGGATGTCGCTCTGCGTGCGCCGCTCAATAACTACCGTCTGCCGTTCTATCACCGTCTCGATCTGTCGCTGACGGTCAGAAACCGCCGCGGCTACTGGACGTTCGGGCTTTATAATGCCTATAACCATCTGAACACAGTCTCGATCCGGCGGGGAAGCAAGAAGGAGTATCCTTATGATCCGGTGTTTCAGAAGGTTGCAGTCCTTCCAATGATTCCGTCGGTTTCCTATACATGGCAATTCTAAGAGAGAAATGACGATGACTATGACTATGAATTCAATATATAACTCAGGTCTTTTAAGGCTGCTGACGGGGTCTCTGGCCGTTGGAGCCATGACATCGTGCTACACGGATTTTGTCCCGGATATTGATGTGAGTCCGGTTCTGTGTGTCAATTCGCTGATCACGGCTGGCGAGCCGATAACTGTCAGTGTGAGCCGCAGCCGGCTCTATATCGATACGGTTCGGGATGAGAGCAGTAAGGTCGATGACGCCGTTGTCACGGTCTATGCCAACGGATCGGCAGTCGACGCTTCCTATCTTCCCGCCGAGGGTGACCGCATCAGGATTTTTGTCGAGAGCCGCGCTTACGGCACTGCCGAGGCGGAGGTGACGGTTCCGGTCAGTCTGCCTGCCGAGAAGCTGCAGTGGAGTGCGACACCTAACTCGGTCTGGACACATACGGTTCCCGGTTGGGAAATGCTCGCCCAGATCACGTTTGAGGTCAAGGCGGAGCTTACGGTAGCCGATCCGGCCGGAGTGGAGAATTTCTATAAGGTCGATTACTACGGGATGCTTGACGGAGAGGTGGTCTCAGGCGGAGGATGGATCAATCCGCCTGAGGGGCCGGCCTATTTCTATCCGGGGAGTCTTGACTGCGACTATGATCCGGTTTTCGCGGAGCATATAGATCTGTTGGAGTCGGTTTCGGGAACAACGGCCTATAATTTTTCGTTTTTTACGGACCGGACGTTTCAAGGGGCTTCCTATCCGCTTCATCTGCGATTCACTGACATGAACTATAATGTTTCGAGCATGGACTATGATGAGTCTCTTCTCGACTGTGAGATTGTCGTTAAGCTCAGTTCGATTTCGCAGAGCTACTACAAATGGGGACTCTACGACTGGCAGATTGACAACGGAATGCTCGGCGACCTGAGTGAAATCGGTTTCGGTGAGCCTATGCCGGGCTACAGCAATGTCTCGACCGGCGCGGGCATTGTGGCTGCGCGCAGCTGCCGTTCATACAGCATTAATCTCCGTGACTTTCTGCGGGAGGTCATCGGAGAACGGGAGCAGTGAGCCGACAGCTTTTGTCTTTATATAATAGAGTGCGGAGTGTCAGAAAAATGGATTCTGACACTCCGCTGTCTGTTTCCCCTGCGGGGGGGATGTTACGGTGAACTGCGTTATTCTTCGGCAGCCGCCATTTCGGCTTCGCCGACGGAAGCGGGTTCGGTTATGTTTGGCTTTTCAAGGCCAAGTCCTTTTTTGCGGTCAACGACTTTCAGAACCAGACCCAACACGAGAGCGGCCACACCAAGGCAGGCAAGCATGACGAGGGGCGCAGTGTAGTTGTAGCTGACAGCGGCTTCTTCGGCGGAAAGAGTGCCGTCGGCGAGTCCCTGCGCGACATCCGGATTTGTGTTGTCAAGCACTTTTCCGATCAGAAGCGGGAAAAGCCAGAGTCCGATGTTCTGGATCCAGAATATGAGGGCATAGGCCGAACCGATGATTTTCGAGTCGACGAGTTTCGGTACACTTGGCCAAAGCGCAGCCGGAACGAGTGAGAATGAAGCGCCGAGGACAAGAATTGTCACGTAGGCGATGGTCACCGAAACAGCGGGAGTGTCCTTGAACTGCGGCAGGACAAATGCGAATGTCAGATGGCAGAGAATGAGGAGGAGCGATCCGAACACGAGCATCGAGGCGGCTTTACCCTTGTAGTCGACATAGTGGCCGAGAATTGGCGTGATTCCGACAGCAAGGAGGGGGAATACGGCAAACATCGCGGCGGCCGACTGACACATATAGCCCATGTAGCAGTATATTACAAGAGCCACGATTGCGAGAGCCATCAGGCCGGTTTTTGCGGTTTTGTTTTTCTGGAAATTGCTTGCGAAAGCCGCAGCTGCTACAACGAGCATGATGACATACTGGATTACTGTCGCCGAATCGCTTGCCCAGAAACCACTGTCGGGGGCGGTGAAATGGATGTTGCACTGGAGCATGTTGACGGCATATTTCTGGAAGGGGAAAATAGCCGAATAGTAGAGGACGCAAAGAAGGGCGACAAGCCAGAATCCGCTGCTCGAAAGGATTTTTCCGAGATCACTGATTTTGAATGGATCGTCCTTTTCCTCTTCGGCGCCGGTCTGACGGTCGAGGGTGCGGTCCATGAAGAAGTAGACAACAAACATGATGAGAGCAATCATCAGGAGTATCACACCGAAAGCGACCGATCGAGAAACACTGATGTCGCCTCCGAGATTTGCGAACAGCGGAGAGAAAATCATACATGTCGCCACACCGAGACGGGCAAGTGCCATTTCCGATCCCATTGCGAGAGCCATTTCGCGGCCTTTGAACCATTTGACAATGCCTCGGCTGACAGTTATTCCGGCCATTTCGACTCCGCAGCCAAAGATCATGAAGCCGATGGCTGAGAATTTGGCCGAAGCGGGCATTCCTTTGTAGAATGGCGAGACTCCGAGTTCGTCGAATACGGGGATATAGTTCAGATTGTCGTTGAACCACCGGTAGAGGGAATTCGCGGGATTACAGAAAGAGTCGGTCAGGGCGTACCAGTTGATTGTAGCTCCGACGAGCATGACGGCACCGGAGAGAAGCGCGGTGAAGCGCACTCCCATCTTGTCGAGAATTATACCGGCGAAAATCAGGAAGAAGATGAACACGTTTAGGAAAGTCTCGGACCCCTGCATGGTTCCGAATGCCAGAGAGTCCCAGCCTCTGGTTTCCTGAAGAAGATTCTTGATCGGCGACAGAATGTCCATGAAGATGTAGGAACAGAACATCGCCAACGCAAGCAGGGCGAGAGCAGTCCAGCGCGCCCATGCCTTGTCGTTCAAAGCAGCAGCTTTAGTCGTTGTCATTTGTCAGAAGGATGAATAATGAGGTTAAAACTTCATGGCTGATGAAAAGCAGCCATTTAATAATTTGCTACAAAATTACGAAAAAAATAGTGTTCATGCTTATAATTTGCTACTTTTGTAAGCAAATCCAAAAGAGTGTTTTAAATCCAAACACTCTATAAAACCGACGACCTATGCTTCAACGCACACCGTTTACGCTTGACCGTGTAGTCAGGCTTATCATCACGCTTGCCGTAATCTTCGGAATGATATGGCTGATCAACATTCTGAAGGATGTTCTGCTTCCGTTTCTGGTTGCCTGTATCATCGCCTATATGTTTGAGCCGTTTGTCCAGCACAACCGCCGGCTGCTGCGGCTAAAGGGGCGGGTGAGCGCTGTTTTCATCACGCTTTTCGAGGCGTTGTTTTTCTTGAGCATCATTTTGTATTTTCTTGTTCCGATGATCGGTTCGGAGCTAAAGGATATGTCGGCGATAATGAAAACCTATGCATCGTCGAAAATTTCGGTCAAGTTTCTGCCGGACGAGGTTCAGCATCTGCTGCGCGAGAGTTTCGATTTCCACCGGATCGGGGATATGTTCGCCCAGCAGGACTGGATGCCTGTGGTGACCGACACGCTGCGTGCGACGTGGGAGGTCCTGACGAGCGGCTGGAGCGTTATACTCGGTATTGTGAGCTGGCTTATAGTCATACTTTATGTCGTTTTCATCATGATCGACTACGAGAAGCTCGAGCGCGGGTTCAAGTCAATGATTCCTAAAAAAATGCAGCCGCTTGCCTCAAGCATCACCCATGATATCGTCAACAATATGAACCGCTATTTCCGCGGACAGGCGCTCATTGCGTTTCTTGTCGGCATCATGTTTGCGATCGGATTTGCGATTGTCGGGCTACCGATGGCGATAATGCTCGGCCTGTTCATCGGTCTGCTCAACCTTGTGCCCTATCTCCAGATAATCTCGATAGTGCCGACGGCGGTGCTGTGTCTGGTCTATGCAGTAGGCGGCGGCGGTGATTTCTGGACGCTTTTCGGAGAGTGTGTGCTTGTCTACTTCGTAGTACAGGCCATTCAGGATTTATTCCTCACCCCGAAAATAATGGGAAAGGCCATGGGGCTGAATCCGGCAATCATACTGCTTTCGCTGTCGGTCTGGGGAACGCTGCTCGGTTTTATCGGGCTTATTATCGCGTTGCCGCTGACAACGTTGCTGATTTCCTACTACCGTCATTTCATAGTAGAGGGAATCGATAACCGCGATGACGGGCTGCAAGGAGCGACTCGCGGCGATCTCGACGCCTTTGATTCGATGGTCGATGGACGGTGAGTGGTGAACGGTCTTCCTCCCGTCGGCCGTGCGGTTGGGACGGCTGATGGAAATTTGCCGACTGAAAACAGAAAAACAGAATGTCAAAGTACTCTTTGCCGTATT
>JAIDXA010000322.1 GCA_029058705.1 Paramuribaculum sp.
GCTATTATCTCGGCCAGCGGCTTGGCGAATGGTCGTCGAAATACGGATCAAGCGCCGAACGCGTCAAGCGTTACGCTGCCAAAGGTGTGAGATATTTCTCGAATATCGGCGTCGCTGAGTTTTATGTCGAGGCCGGAGAGGTGAAAGCAGGCGATGAAATCGTGATCACCGGTCCGACAACGGGCGCCATCGTCATGAAACTCGACGAGATCAGGGTCAACCTCAAGCCTGTTGATAAAGCCGTCAAAGGCGAAAGTTTCTCAATCAAGGTCAATGAGAAGATCCGGCCGTCAGACCGTCTTTATGTCTGGGAGCCGACAGCAGCCGCCGGAAAAACAAGCTGAAAAACGACATGGGTCTACGCATCAAGGGGAGGAATAACAGCTTCGACGTTATTCCTCCCCTTTTCTTACATGTGCTCATGTGGCAGACATCACGAATAGGCGTCAAGGATCTCTCCGATAAAATGGTGATACGACAGTTTCGAGTCAAAATATTCCGCAGCCCGACAACCTAAGCGCTCGCGCTTTTTACGGTCAGTGACCATTGACCGGAGAGCATTGGCCAAAGCGTCGACATTATCTGGCGGCACGAGCAATCCGGTCGTGCCGTCGGTTATATATTCCGGCTGCGCGCCATTGTCGGTAGCGATGACAGGGACACCCGCCTGCATGAATTCCATCGGCGAGAGCGGACATGCCTCACGCACTATCGAAGGCGCCACCCCAAGGTCGGCCTGACGGATCAGCGCACGCACATTGTCGGAGAACCCATAGAAACCGATGCGGTGTCCGATTCCGCCTCTTTGAGCTATTCTGACCAGCTCTTTGTCGAAATCGGCCGGTTTGCATGTCCCGACAAAAACCATTGTCCAATCGAGATCGCGGATTCTGACAAGCGCCTCGACAAGAATCTGGCATCCTTTTGACTCGCGGACACGCCCTGTAAATAAAATCAGCGGAACGCCCGGTTTCACCGCGTAGCGTTGCCGCAGGTTGTCGGCTTCAGTTTCCACATATGGGGGGATGCTGTTATGAATGACTTTGCATCTGTCGTCGGGCATCCATCCGTTGACACTCTGCCACAGGCGTCGGCCGAGATCACTGACAAACAGCATCCTGTGAAGCCGTTTCAGATACCTGCGCCGCCACGGGAGAGTGCGGCTGGCCCGGGCGATGTGGCGTGTCAGAACGATCCGCGTATCCGAACCGGCAAGATCGACAGCCTTCATGACCTGACCGACTTGGGCTATATCATGGACGTGAACGACATCTGCCCTCCCGACCGCCATCACCAGTGCCGGTTCAGGTCTGCGCCCATGGAGCAGCCGGCTTCCAAGATCAACAACCGAAAAATCGACTGATGCTTCCAGCCTCGCGACTACGGCTTCGGAACGACGCGCAAGAAATTCGACTTCATGTCCCTGGTCGCGCAGGGAAAGTCCGAGATCGAGGACGAACTGTTCGGCTCCGCCCCACACCTTTCCAGGAAAAATCTGCAGGATTTTCATTTTCGGGAATTCAGAGTATATCAATTATGGTTCGGGCAGGTTGCTGTGTTCGTATTCATACGGTGCATGAAACTCTGGATGATGGCCCGGGCCTCTCGTTTCATGACCTCCTCCAGTTCCAGACCTTTTCCTGCCAGATTGTTTTTAAGCAACGGATCTGAACGATAGTTGAACAGACCTGAAACTTCTTCTCCGGCAAATTGAATGACATGGTCGCCTTTGAAATATTGGGGAATATTGTCCCAGTTGAAAGCCCATGTGCTGTCGGCCGGAGTGGAGAAAAGATCGATCCCATATGCCACATAAGGACGTTTGTTTCCTATATAGTCGAGAAGAGTCGGCATTATGTCGGTCTGCTGTGCGATTCCGGGCTGCTGTCCACGTGGAAGTTCTCCGGAAGGATCGAAGATAAGGATGGGAATGCGGAAACCACCGACATCGTTCTTATATTCATCGTGGGTGCGCTTCGAACTTCCGTGATCGGCCGTCAGGACAAAAATCGTGTTTTCATACCATGGCTGCCGGCGGGCGGTATCAAAGAACCGGCGCAGCGAATAGTCGGCATAACGGATGCATTTATGGAGAGGATAGAGACCTTCATCTTTAAGAATGCCGACATATTTGTCGGGAATCCGGAACGGATGGTGGGAGGAAAGGGTGAATACTGTTGCCAGAAACGGTTGTGGCATTTCAGTCAGAGACTGTGCGAAAAATTGCAGAAACGGCTCGTCCCATACTCCCCATGTTCCGTCGAATTCCGCTTTTCCGCCAAAACGGCTGTCGGCATAGAATTCGTTCTGTCCATAGTAGCGGTCGAATCCGGCATGGCGCGTGAAAGCGTTGAATCCAAGCGATTCGTTGTCGGCGCCATGGAAAAATGCGGATGTATAGCCCATAGGTTTGAGCAGCGATGCGATCGAGTTGATGTCGTTCAGCGAATGTGGCGAAACAACAAACGGACGGTTCATGCGCGGAATGGAGGCGAGAACTGCAGGCGGTGCATCGATACTGAATCCGGCGTTGGCGAATGCATCACGCCAGTGGGCGCTGACCGTAAGAAGCGAATCGGCGAAAGGAGTATAACCTTTATAGGTGCCGCCATCAAGACCCTTGTTAAGGCTTCCGACAAACTCCTGCGCGAAACTTTCCACGATAAGGATGACGACATTCTTCTTACGCTCGGCAAGCGTGTCGGACGGGACATGGACCGGTGAATAGATTGTCGCGAGCTCTTCTTCAGTGAAATAGTGCGGTTCGGCCATTGTCACTTCTCCGAGAGTGCGCAAAAGGGCAAACGGCGTATTCAGGACTGCTCCCGTCTGAACCGGCTTGCTGACAAAGCGCTGCGCATAACCGACAGAGATCGGACGTGTGGCAGAAAGGAAAAGTATATTGCCACGCATTCCGCATACCGTCAGAAAACCGATAATGACAAGCGTCAAAGAGTTGGTCAGATAATAACGCCACAACGGACGCCCCACAGAAGCCGGACGCCGGTAGAGTCTGATGAAACCAAAGATGATCAAGGCTGCCAGCAACAACAGATACCAGTGCGCCTCCATTTCCACACCGATAATCGACATAAGGTTTCCCTCACCCTTGAATTCCGTGACGGTTGCCATTGTCGAACGCTGCAGACGGGTTTCAAAAAAGACTGAGTCGCCGAGATTTATAATAATGCATAGTGAATTGACCACGACATAGATCCACTTTGTCATCGCGGCCCACCATTTTTTACCCTCCTTCCAATGGAGCGGCAGGACATACAACAGGATAAACAGGCTATTGGTATAGAATATCGCCGATGAGTCGAAGCGGAAACCGCCTCCACAGATAGAGATGAACCCGGACCATGACATCCCGTCGCCGACGGAATCGAAGTTTTCAAGGATAAATGCAATCCTACAGATGAAATAGGCCAGATAGACTGCTGCAAGATTCAAAATCAGACCGACAGGGGTCGAACGCATCACTTTATTGATTTTTCCGTTCATTGTCAAGATTAGCGATATAGTTATATAGGCTTTGAAGAATGGCTTTTCCTTTGAGTTCACGATCGGGATCAGCTGTTCCGTTTACGGCTGACTGGCGTACATTGTCGTAATCTGTCAATCCCGACGGATCGGTGAACAGAAAGCCGTTGTTATAGGTGTGTAACGAGAATGGTGAAGTGTAAGTGTCGGCCAGCACATCGCGGCTGAAGGGATAGTGGCTATGCGGCAGCCCAAGCTGTCCGAGCAGTGTAGACGCTATGTCGGTCTGGCTCATGATCGAATCGATCCTTTCGGGTCTGCCAACCGCTCCGCCTGCAAACAACAACGGAATGTGGGAATAGACGTCGCGCTGCGACGGGGTGTCACTTCGGTTCAGCCCGTGATCAGCGACGACCACCATCAACAGATTGTCCCACACACCGGACGCCTTCAACCGTTCCACCATGCGCCCGAGAGCGTGGTCGGTGTAGGCCATTGAATTGTCGGCAGGATCATGAAGCCTGTCATAAGGCACGTTGAACGGTTCGTGGGAACTTAATGACTGCACCGATATCATCCATTTTTGGCCGGACCCGGTCAGACGCGCAGCCTCATCGGCAACCCTTTCGAAGACGGGAAGATCGTGGACACCCCATTTGCCATGATCAGGATTTCCGGGAAAATCCCGTTGGGCAATCAACGTCGAGTTTCCGGCCGACAGATAAAAATCCGATTTATGCATAATGGCAAGATCGCCGCCATGGACTGCCATAGTGAGGTAGCCGTTTTCGCGCAGATCGCGGGCCAGAGCGGGCAGGCAGGGCAGTTTGCGCGTATGCCGCACGATTGTGGCTGTCGGCTGTCCGGGCAAGCCACAGAATATGGCTGGAAGCGCTCTGTCGGTACGGAACGAAGATGCCCGGCAACGTGTAAAGAACAGCCCCTCTTCACAGAGTCGGTTGAAATTCGGCGTCACGCCGCTTCTGCCACCGAGAGGCTCACAAAACTCCGCGCCGAAACTTTCCCATACAATCACAAGGATGTCGGGACGTCTGGTCAGTAAATGCGATTCAGACTTTCCTTCTTTCGGAAATAACCGAGAGACCAGCCTGTCACACTCATCCGACGGCATGAAGCGGAACTGTCCGGCATAATCGTCGCGCGCGCTGAGCGAATAGACAAGATTATAGGCTGGATTCAACGCCCAATGGTTAAAGAAGTTATCTGAATGAAAATAGACAATGCTCGGATTGTTGGGACGGATTCCGAGTCCGCGGATAATCAGAAAGCAGATTCCTACCATCAGCAGAAACAATACGGGAGCGGCCAGACATATCCACCAGTGCGTATTGGCCTCGAACATCGTCGGCCAGCCATAACGGACAACAGCCTCTGCCCCGATCCAGAAGCAGCATCCAACCGCAACAGCGGCAAGAAGTCCGGCTGCAACATACCATCCGCTGACGCTGGCAAACGCACCTTTTGGATGACGGAGATATTCGAAAACCGAAGCATCGATCTTCGAGTTCCAGAAGCCATAGAGAATTGAATCGGATATCACCACCAGGCCAATGGCCAATGAAACCAATATGTTGTAGGGCGTCAAAATCCATTCAAGCCTGAAGCCCGGAGAAAGGGTATGTACAAGTCCGGCGATCAGAGGAACCGCCACGAGATAGGATGCAATTATCGCATCGGACCTAAAGCCTTTCCGATAGACTGCGGCTGTTGTCGCCAAGCCGATCGACGCCGTAGCGCTCTTGCGGTTCGATATTGCAAAAAGCGGTTTTTGAAAAATCTGAAAAAAGGCCGCACTCCACAACCAATAAATAACCGAAAAGAGAATATAACCTATCAGATTCATTGCTTTTTGTTGGTTAGTGCTGAAAGTACGCGTGACGCCACGACTTCGGGCTCAAGACTGCGCATGCATGCAAAATCCGATCTCGGACATGCCGGTGCCCCCGCCACATTACAAGGCTGACATCCGACACCCTTCACAATTGCCCCTCCCCTGTCCTGCTGTCCGAACGGGGAGAATCCGCATTCTGGCGTGGTGCTGCCCCATAAGGTCACAACCGGAGTGCCCACCAGTGAGGCAAGATGCTGGTTTGCCGAATCCATAGAGACGATCTGGTCCATTTCCTGCATCAGCCGCAACTCCTGCTCAATCGGAAAGAGACCTGCCAACGACTGACAACCGTCGATCATGCGCGCCCATCCGGAAAGCTGGTCAGCCTCGTCACCTGGTCCTCCAAAAAGATAGACAGCTATGCCATTGCTACATAGCAATCTGATGACCTCAACCATCATTTCGGACGGATAGGTTTTGGTATGGTATCTGGCAAACGGAGCGATCCCGACCGCCGGATGGCTAATTTCGACCGGAGGCTTAGAATTGAGCGGGGTGAGAGCCGAATACGCTTCAGGAACCATCAGGCCAAGTTTTTTGAAAACATCAATATACCGGTCTATAAAACTCTTCTGGCGGATTTTGTTTTTTAAAGCGCTGGAACGTGCCGACCTCATCTTATCGACCATTACGACTCTTACGCCCTTGGCCCGAAAATAGTTGTCGACCATCCATGAGCGCAGAACATTATGAAGATCCGCCACATCAGTCGGATGCAGACGGCCAAGCCGAGAAAAAAGCCTCCATAGTCCGGCCATGCCCTTGTAGTCTTTCGGATCAATCCCTATGACCGACAGATTGGCCGGAGCATCTATAAACAATCTGGAGAAAAATGGCCGGGTAACCATTGTGAATTTCACATCGGGATTTGACCGGGCAAAAGAATACACTACCGGCAGTGTCATTGCGACATCGCCTAACGCTGAAAAGCGCAACACGAGAATATGTCGTTGGTCATCGCTCATTTTACCAATAAAACAGTTTTTCCGAATCCGGATCGTCAAAAAGGCCTTCTGCAAATATAGTCAGAATCCCCAATTTACAAAAACGATTGTCGAAATTAAGTTAAAGCCGACTCGGAGACCACAGCTCGGAAAAGGGCATGAAAAAAGGGTAAGCTTACTACATCGCACCGCTACAACCCGGTACCGCTGCTTCGGTCAAGATCTGACGGAGTTCCCGGGGAGCTGGTCGTGTAGGACTTACCCGAATGCAAAATTACAAACAATTTTTCATCCTGCCAAATTTTTTTCAATTCCACTACCGAAAGCAACGACATATCTTCGCGTCTGCAAACAAAACCCCTCTCGGGCATGTCTTGCCCGAGAGGGGGATGCGGATACCGAAAACGGCCAAAGTCAACCGTTTCCATTCTCGGATTGTTTTTTATTTCTTATTTTTCGTCTTTTTGCTTTTGGGTTGCTTGGTTTTCGGGGCATCGGCTGTTTTAGAGAATGAGTAGGGACGCGATTCGGGAGCTATTCCGCGTTCTGTTGCCGGAGTCGCCGACATGATGAAGTCGAGTGTCGGCCCCGACTGAAGCTGGCCAAGAGTGAGATAGGTGGCATCGCTTACGTTGCCGTCGACTTTCAGCTCCTTGATGTAGCGGTCTGTGTCGCTGTTGGCCGGGGCGTCGATCCGGACGGTTTTTCCGTTTTCAAGATGAATACGTGCCTTGCGGAACAATGGCGCTCCGAGAACATATTCTCCGGTGCCCGGTGCAACAGGATAGAAGCCGAGGGCAGAGAACACATACCAGGCAGATGTCTGTCCGTTGTCTTCATCGCCGCAGTATCCGTCGGGGTTGGCCGAATACATGCGGTTCATGACCTCACGCACCCAATACTGCGCTTTCCATGGCTGGCCGGCGTAGTTGTAGAGATAGATCATGTGCTGCACGGGCTGGTTTCCGTGGGCATAATTGCCCATATTCATTATCTGCATTTCGCGGATTTCATGAATTACCTGGCCATAATAGCTGTCATCAAAGATGGGCGGAACTGTAAACACGGAGTCCATCATTGTGTTGAATTCGCGGTCACCGCCCATAAGGTCGATCAGCCCCTGCGGGTCGTGGAACACGGACCATGTATAGTGCCATGAGTTGCCTTCGGTGAAAGCGTCGCCCCATTTGAGCGGGTTGAAAGGCGACTGGAATGAACCGTCTTCGTTGCGTCCGCGCATAAGTTTGGTTTCCTTATCGAAAAGATTGCGGTAGTTCATAGCGGCGCGGGCATAGGGAGCGAGTTCTTTTTCACTCTTGCCGAGTGCCTTTCCGAGCTGATATATGCACCAGTCGTCGTAGGCGTATTCAAGCGTGCGGGCCGCGCTTTCATTGATTCCGACGTTGTAGGGGACATAGCCGAGACGGTCGTAGTATTCATGTCCGAGACGTCCGGTCGACGACACTTCGGGGTGAACCTTATGCGCACCCGAGGTAACAGCCTCCCAGAGCTTCTCGATGTCATAGTTTCTCAGTCCCGATAGATAAGCATCGGCCACGATCGAGGCGCTGTTGTTGCCCACCATGCATCCGCGGTGACCCGGAGATGCCCATTCGGGAAGGAATCCGCTTTCAAGATAAGCGTTTACAAGTCCGGCCTGTATCTTTTCGTTTTCGGAGGGATAGACAAGATTCAACAGCGGGAAGAGGCATCGGAAGGTGTCCCAGAAACCGGTATCGGTGAACATATAGCCCGGAAGGACTTCACCATTGTAGGGGCTGTAGTGGACAACCTCGCCTGCGGCGTTTATTTCATAAAGCGATCTGGGGAAAAGCACCGACCGATAGAGACATGAATAGAAAGTCCGCATCCGGTCGAGCGTCTGACCATCGGCGGGGTCATGCTCGATCTCAATACGTCCGAGAATGTCATTCCACCGATCCTTGCCTTCTTTCTTGATCCGGTCGAAATCACCATCGCCAAGCTCCTTAAGGTTAAGCAATGCCTGTTCGGGACTTATGAACGAAGACGCCACACGGGCATTGACGATCTGTCCCTTGTGAGTGGGGAAACCGATTATCGCTCCGGCATGTCCGGCTGTCACATCGGTTGTTCCTTTGCGAATATCGCCGTCAGAGACAGACGCATAATACGAGAACGGAGTGTCGAATTCGATGACGAAGTAATTTTTAAAATTCCCGGGGACTCCGCCTGAATTTTTGGTAGTGTAGCCCTGAATCCGGTTGTTCTTGAGGTCTATCGAAATGTGAGATCCATTATCGAATGGATCGACTACGACATAGGATGTTTCGGCCTGCGGGAATGTGAAGCGGAAAGCCGCAGCGCGCATTGTGGGTGTCAGTTCGGTGACAACATCGTGGTCGGCAAGATATACTTTATAATAATATGGCGTGGCTTCCTCGGCTTTATGTCCGAACCAGCTTGCACGCTGATCCTCGTCGAAAACCGGACCTGAAGTCACGGGCATTATTGCAAACTGTCCGTAGTCGTTGATCCACGGGCTTGGCTGATGTGTCTGCTTGAATCCACGAATTTTCTTAGCGTCATAGGTATAAGCCCATCCATCGCCCATCTTACCGGTCTGGGGAGTCCAGAAGTTCATGCCCCATGGCATTGCGACTGCCGGATAGGTGTTTCCGGTCGACAAAGCGAATTCCGATTGAGTGCCGACAAGAGTGCTGACATATTCAACCGGATCTGTCGCGCCCGCACCGACGGCAGCAGCGGATACAATTAGTAGCGTTGCTATTTTTTTCATAGGTATAAATTATTACATTATTTTTCAGGTTATGCACTTCCCTGCAGGAACAGATCAGTAAACTTTACAAAATTAGTAATTTACCTCCGATCGGACAAGGATTCAGACTTGATTAAACACAAATTAAGAGAGTGTTTGAATTTAAACCGCGTTAACAGTAAAACGAATGAACGGCAGAAACTTCAAAATAATCCTGAGACCTTCTTCAACTCGCGGAATTCGTTCAAAAAATCCTCTCAGTCTTAATTTGGTTTAAATCCAAACACACTCTAAGAGGATGAAGCCGTGACGGCTTCATCCTCCATCGCTTTCAGTGATGCAAATATCAGTATTTGTGCGATGACTCTTCCATTTCGCGTGGCGTTATGCGGCCGGCATCCATCTTCCGCCAGACATAGGCTATGTAGGCGATGACCACCGGCGTTATCACCGACACCCAGCTCATGACCGTCAGAGTGAACAATGACGAAGAGCTGTTGCGGATTGTCAATGAAGAAGACACATCGATCAAGGACGGATAATAGGCTGTTGAATTATAGCCCGCTACGCAGAACAGGGCAATCACAACCATTACCGTTCCGATTCCGCTATACCATATTCCGCCTTTGAAACGGGCAAAAAGCGCGGTTCCAAGCACTCCCCAGAGCACAGCCACGACCCCAAGCAAAAACAGTATGGCCACAGGCCAAAGATCGATGAAATTCCAGAGGTATTTGTTAGGAGTCCACTTCATGACACCGTCGGCAGAGACACCGTCGGCGGTAAGCAGAAGGAACAGGAACAGCAGGAAGAATACGACGAAAACAGCACCGTTGACCAAAACCGACCGGCGCTGACTGTCAGCAAACTGCCTGTCGCCACCAATAGCAGACAAAAAATAGAGCGAAGCCTGTGTACGCGCCAGAAACAGAACCGCGACACCAAGCACCAGACATCGCCAGTCGGCGATGGCTTCCAGTCCATGAGTGGAAGCCCAGCGTGAGATCACAGGCGACGCCCCGTCGAGCAGGTTTGTCCTGGTCACTTCGAACTGAGCGCCAAAAAACATCATTCCGACGGCAACTCCAAGCAGGATGCACCCGACGCTGCCATTGATGAACAGGAAGAGATCGTAAGTACCTGTGCCGAATATGTTTCCGGACTTAGACCGGAATTCATAGCTGACCGCCTGAAGAATAAAGCTGAACAGAATCAGCATCCACAACCAGTAGGCGCCGCCGAAGCTGGTTGAGTAGAAGAGCGGGAACGAAGCAAAAAAGGCCCCGCCGAAAACGACAAGGGTGGTAAATGTCAGCTCCCATTTGCGCCCGAGCGCATTGACCATCATCGACCGTCTGAGGTCTGACATCCGTTCCAAAAGCATTGTCTGTCCGCCTTGAACGAAAAGAAGGAATACGAGAGCGGCCCCAAGCACTGCCACCAGCAGCCACCAATAGTTCTGAAGATATTCAAGTTGTTGCATAAGGATCAGTCTTTTATTGATGAATAATCTTTTTTGGAGCCTTTAGAAACGGCTTTGAGCATAATTCCGACTTCGGCAGCGAGGAATGCGGTGAAGACGATGGCAAACATCCAGAATGTCAATTGCACATCAGCGGCAGAAATGTCGGAAATCGCGGCTTTGCAAGGCATTATGTTCTGAATGATCCAGGGCTGCCGTCCGACTTCGGCCGTTACCCACCCGGCCTGACTGCAGACATAGACCACGGGGATTGTCAGCATTCCGACCCAAGCGACCATCCGATTGGCGAGCCATTGCGGCCTACGGCAAGCGATCCAGACCGCAGCAAGCATAAAGAGCAGAAGATAGCCACCGAGAATGACCATAATGTGGAATGAATAGAAAGTCAGAGCGACCGGCGGCACAGCCTCCTGCGGAGAATCGAGATAGCCATAGCCGAAATACGGGTAATTGGCCTCAAGTTCAGCAGCGGCAGAAGCCATGGCCGCAGAGTCGGACCGGGCAGAAGCCGCATCGAAAGCCCGGAGAGCCTCATGGGCACGTCGGCCGAGTTCAATGCGCCCGGCATAGCTGACAGTCCTTACAGTATCGCCTGCGGGAGTCATTTCAATCCCATCGATCAGGTCATTGATGCCGGGTACAAAAGCATGAGGATCGTGGGTTGCGAGAAATGAAAGTCCATAGGGGATCGAAACATCAAACAGATACGGCGCCTTATCGTCGCCGGGCTTTTTATCCGGATTGAGAATTCCAAAAGCGACAATCTCCTGACCGCAACTGCCGTCATAAAGGCCTTCCATTGCCGCGAGCTTCATCGGCTGCACACGCGCCACATCAAGCGCGGAGCTGTCGCCACTCCACATCGTGAGCAACATACCTGCCAGTCCGACCCATCCGCCGACCTTTATCGAATCGCGCGCCATTTCGGGATTGCGCTTTTTATAAAGAAACCAGCAGCTGACGCCGATGACAAAAACCCCGGCAAGAGCCCATCCGGAAAACACGGCATGGAAAAACTTGTGGATGGCCACAGGAGAAAGGGCCACGTCCCAGAAATTGTCCATCACATTGCGCATCTGCGCAGGATCGAACTTCATGCCGACAGGATATTGCATCCAGCCGTTCGCAATAAGAATCCACAGGGCTGAAATCGAGGCCCCGATGGCAGTGAGCCATGTAGCCGCCAGATGGAATCGCCTGCTGACTTTAGTCCATCCGAAAAACATTACAGCAATGAAAGTCGACTCCATGAAAAAGGCGAACAGCCCCTCGATTGCCAAAGGCGCTCCGAAAATGTCGCCGACGAACCAACTGTAGTTTGACCAGTTTGCACCAAACTCAAATTCAAGGATAATGCCGGTAGCGACGCCGACGGCGAAATTGATTCCGAAAAGCGACATCCAGAACTTTGTTATCGCCAGCCATCGCTGGCTTCGACTGCGGTAATAAATGGTTTCCATGATCGCCACGATGACCGACAAGCCAAGTGTCAGCGGGACAAACACCCAGTGGAACATCGCAGTGAGAGCGAACTGCGCCCTCGACCAATCGACCACACTCATTAAATCATTCATAGGCAATTTACTGTAAAAAATATTAAACTTTCGGTTAACTCAAAGGAATCATTCATGCCATGTGGACGCATCAACTCCCTGCGAACAGCTTTTGCCCGCTGTTCATCAGAAGAATAGTCGCGCTGAAGCCTATCGGGGAAAAAAAAGATCCTGAAGACAAGAAAGAGCAGAGCAAGCTTAATGAGGATAAGAGCCCATAAACAGCGTCCGAGGGTCATTTCGCGAAAACCCTCGACATAGAAACGTATGATACGGCCAACAAGACCGAATTGGTTATGAGACTTGTCCTTCGACATAAAATCATTTTTTTTGTAATAAAACGAATTTTTATTATAAAAAACAATTGAACGCCGCAAAAACTTCATTTTTTAACATAAAAAACATTCCAGGAAAGTCTAAGAAAC
>JAIDXA010000323.1 GCA_029058705.1 Paramuribaculum sp.
CAAGAGGCCAGTGGCGTGGCTGATGGAGGGTTTCATATTTTTTTATAATGCCTACTGCGACTTCAAACAGTGAGTCGGTGGCGGTTGGCGTGGCGTTTTCTCCGGCTGGCTCCGTGCCTGCCGCCGCGCTGATGTTTATCAGCGCGCCGACAAGCAGGAGGGTTCCGCAGATTATGGCAAAGAGTTTTTTCACGATTCTTGGAGAGTGTTTGGATTTAAATCAGATTAAGAAACTGTTTAAATTTAGTTGTGGGATTAATTGAGAGGATTTTATGAGGTGTTTTTACGAGTTGAAGAGGGAGCATAGCGGGCTATGTGACCGATGAGACTCGGTTAAAACAACCATAAAAGACCTCAATAAACCCACAAGAATGATTTATAACAATGATTTATAACATTTTTTTCGTAGTAAATTTAAACAGTTTCTAAGACTGGGGATTTTTTGAGCGAATTTCAAATCGAAGTTATAACAGCGCAGAATGAGTATGGTTCATCTGCGCGCCGGTCAGAACCGGGTCGGTGATATGGCGGCAGGCGCGCTGAGCAGGGCGCGCATTGCCCCGAACGATTCTGTGGCCGTTGCCCGCGATGCCGCAGCTGTCCGGCTGTCGGTTCCGGCATAGGCCGTGGCGGTGATTCTTGCGCCGATGGTTTTCTCGACAAGTGCGCGCAGGGTTGCCGGTGAGGCCGACGCGGGCACCGCGACCTCGAGAGCGATGATATCTGAGTCGTCGTCGGGCGGGTTGACCGATGCCCCGACTGCGGCGGCGATTGCGGCCGTTTCGCTGGCGGCAAGGCGTCTGAGAGCGGCTGTCTGGTCGCGCGTCAGCAGTGGCGGACGGTCAGGCGAAAGATGATGGCGCAGGGCTGTTTCTGCAAGCAGATTGCCCACAATGGCCGAAACGGAGATTGCGATGGATGTTTTCATGTTGTGGCGGTTTCCTTCGGTTGGCGTGTCGTTTTGTTGCCGGCGTTGTAACGCCGGCTCGGTTTCTGGATGGCTTCATGGCGGTGAACGCGTCGGTTTCTTTCCTGTCGCGCCTTGCGGCGCAATTGCCCGTAGAGGAAGAGGGCTGCTGCGGGTCTCAGGTAGAATCTTGGGGCGTTGCCTTCGCAGAGCACCAGCGCGAGCGCTTCAGACTCGGTGATGTCTTTGCGCGTCATCAGGCGGTCAACCCGTCGGCGCAGTTCGTCGAACGCTGCTGTCGGCCCGTCGCTGCGATTTCTGTCAGTCCCGTTGCGTCTGAGTTGTGAGAGCCGGCGGCGGGCATACGGGAATGTCACATAAAATTCCGGTGCTGGCGATTCAGCGGCTGCCTTCGCGATCTGCGCCGCTGTCAGTGGTCGGGTCGACTCGCTGATAATGCGGCGGCAGATGCGGAGGAAGTCCCTGTTGCGGCGGTTTTTCATAGTAATGGATGTCGTTTCTGTTTTCATGATGGCGGTTGTGTGTTTTGATCGGTTAGTGATGTTTGCGGTTGTGTTTGTGTTGGCAAAATTACAACGCGTGGTGGGCCGTGGCGAGTGACATCTCTGTTAATTGATGTTAACTCGCTCTGCCTGGTGCCGCTAACTGGTGGTTATTAATCTGTTTCTTGCGGCTCTGAATGCGTTGAAACTGTCGGTCAGGTCGAGTATGGCTATGCTTGAGTTGCGGAACTGCGCTTCATACAGTGCGGCGGAGGTATTGCTGTTGGCAATCTGACCTTGCAACGCGCCGCTGACTCCCGAAATCTGGCTGAAAAGCTGCATCTGGAGGTTAAGGAGCTGATAGGCGCCGGCACATTCGCCGCCTCCGATGGTCTGGCGTATCTCGCCTTTGCCGGGAACATATGGAATGACTGAATTCGGACGGCTCCACAGTTTGCCGAGCATATCGAGCGTGAGTCCGGGCGGAAGCGAGTCGGATGGTACAAGAAGGGCACCTTTGGCGGAAACGCTCATTATGTGGTCGATCAGGGTGATGAGCCGGTTGACGGTGCGCTGCTGGTCAATGATGTCTTCGACAAGCGAATGAACCTCGCCGTCGATCAGCGGATAGAATTTGACGGCAAACGGATGCAGCGAATGCCTGTAGGGCGAATCGAATTCGTCAAGGATCATTCCCTCAGGGGTCATCATGCGGCAGTGCCACCGCAGGGTGGTCGACCGCTTTCTGACTATTCCTGCCGGAAGCCTGTCGGACAATCCGCCATCTTTTCCTTCGTCCCGGGCAAGAAAATAGCGCCCTGTCGAAGTGTCGTGGCAACGGTATACGGACCGGCTTTCGAGTGTCCACAGTTCGATGACCCTGCATCGGCTGTCGCCTGTTTCGAAAAATGAACGTCCGACACTGTCGCCGAGCGGACACAATGGACCGTTGTGCCGCATCCCGTTGTAAGCCGAGGCTATTCTGGAGGCGCGCCTGCCCCCTTCGGGTGCGAACCGCATCAGGATCTCGCGCAGGCTCATCGAATGGAGCATTCCGATAAGTTCGATGTCAAGTCCGCGCGGATCGGTGAAGCGGTTGATGAAAAATGATTCCGGACTGACATTGTCTATCCAGATGCCGTCGCCAGCAAGACGTCGTTCTGCGACAACGCGCTGCACCGCACATCCCGAAATGAGGAACTCCTCAAGCATCCGGCAGTCGAGTTCGTTCAGGGCGTTGCGCGAAACCACCTCGGAGTCCGGTTCCGGTGTGAGTGCCGTTCTGTCTGGACCGCTGATGGAGTTGCGGAAATTGCCGACCACCGATTTGACAAGCTGACGGATCAGATTGTTGGTGTGGGGGCGGAATCCCGATCTGAGGGCTGAGTCATGTTCGCTTTCGCCGTCTGCTCCGGGATCGTTCCACTGACGTCCGTAGGTGTAGTCTTTGTAGCGTCGGCGGCGGGCGCGCAATGGCTCTCCTTCGCGCCATGCCTTTAGTGCGAGATCGATATATTTCATGGGTCTGATGGAAATAGGTTTGAAACGGAAGCGCCTATCGAAGCGAGCATTGACGGCGTAAGCCGATAGATGTCATCGCTATCCGGAAGCATGACGGCCATTATGCGCGGCGTCGTTCCGCCGGTCGCAGGATAGAGCGTCAGCCGACCGGAGTCGACAATGGCCACCGGGCGCGCTTCGCCGGCTCTGGCAAACGGGTTTGTCTGGGCAACAGCGTCGGCACATTCCCGATCGTTGATGATTATTGCCGGACGTTCCCACTTGTCGCAGTCGGCCGATGCCACCCGCAGACACCTTTCCGGAAGAAGTGCCGAAACGCAACCCGCGGTTTTTTCGTCAAAACTGAGCGTCGGACCGATGTCGGTCAGTGGCAGATCCCGAAGTTGCCCGTTCATGAGCTGGCCGACATACCACGAACGCATCTGAAGCGTAAGGATCCGGTCGAGATCCGGCCCGTCGGACCGGCTGATGATGCAGTCGGTCCTCAGGGGTTCGAATCCCTTCGCGGTTTTCCATAGCCTGAGCATGGAGTCGGCCGTGAGGGTGATGGTGATCATGGTTGAAAAAGGATTGGTGTGTAATTCAGAGCCTGTCTGGCTTTCACTAATTCAAACACTCTCTTAGAGAGCGTCACTCCGCAACAATGCGCAGATGTGCCTTCGGATGGCGAAGAACCAGACAGCTCGCCTCGGTGGCTACAAGGGCATCGGTGTTGCGTATGCCGGAGCTTTTCAAGTCAAGATGTTCTACACGGAACGGGATATGGGAGTATTTCGTAAGATACTGCGGATCGATCACCATGCCGTCGTTCTCATGGCCGCACTGGTCGAACACCTCGTTGTGGACAACGCAAAGCACTCCGAACTTCGACCGCAGCTCTGTGAAATCTATGCCCCAGCGGGTAACGGTGTCTGATGCCGAAATGACTTTCGTGTGCTCCATATTGTTGAGGCGCTCGATCAGGCCGGAGCCTCCCATGAGTATCTTGCGCGGTGAACCGGCGCAATCGCCCGTAAAGGCTTTGCGCATGAGCGCGACAAGGGTCTCGGTCTGGATCTGGCCTTCAGCCAGTGCGAACTCTTCGCCGGCCTGATTCCAGATACCTTTGGTAAACAGAACCTCGTCGAAGCGGCGCGGATCGGTCAGACGGGCCTGGACGCCGAAAAGAAAGCTTTTCTCCATTCCCAGACGCATGTCCATGATCGCAACCTCCTCCTGGTCAGAGAGCGTCCATCCGACCTCTTTCGACGACAGTTTTGTCAGTATGGAATGCTCAACCTGAGCCTTGAATATTTGACAAAAATTGGTCGACTTGACCGGAAGTGCTTCAAACTGAGGCGTCTGGACGTCAAGTTCGCCGGCAGCACGACCCATCCTGACAAGCTTCTGCCCGCTCTGCCCGAACGAAGCGGCGGCTTTCTGTTCGTCGGTAAGGTTGAGCGCTATCACAGTCAGCGGGTTGGAGCTTCCCTTGTCTATGTCGACGACATAAAGGATGATTGGCTGATTCTCTGTGCCCGACGTGCCTTCGATCATAAGCGTCTCGGTCATCGCGATCAGATCGGAGTTCTTGACCTTCAGCGAATATGTCTGGTAGCCGCTGTAGTCGCCGCCGGCAATCTTTGTCAGGGCGCCTGAAAGATTGGTCGTCGGCGCTTTTGCATCGACCGAATAGTAATCGACGATCATCGACGAGGCATGACGCGCGCCGACCATTCGCGATATCTGGTCGACAGGTGTGGCCATTGGGCGCACTTTGACAACGCGGCTGTCTATTTCGTTGAGAAGAAGCGAAGGCGACCCCTCGCCGACTGCTCCCGTCGTAAGCGGGCCGTCGATAACTTTCGGAGTGGTTTCGTCAGTGGTGATGATCTTTGTGTTTTCGTCAGATTGATACATTTTTCAGATAGGTTTAAAAATTTATTACTTGATGTGTTTAGTCCCATACGCCGCGGGGCAGCTCCGAAAGAAATCCTTCGGCTAACGATTGCGGTTTCTCCCGGCCTTCCCGGCCGCGCAAGGGGTTTTCAAACAATTCCGGCCGCGACATCAGCTGTTCGGCAATTTCGTTCCGGGCGCGCAGATAGCCGCGCTGTTCCGCCTCAGCCATCAGTCGGGCAATCTCTTCTGCTCCCGGCGCCGGATCTGTCGCTGCCTCCACCTGTTCTTCCCTTGTCTCAGCCTGAGCTTCCGGAACGGTGGTTTCCTGACGCGTAACGGCAGGATCGATAATGATTTGTTCTGTTTCCATAAATTTGATTGAAAATAGGGTTGATTGTTCCTGTGATGCAAAATTACGCCCGCAGAAGCCCCTTCCCGATGTCAAAATCAACATTCATCGCATGCAATGTTAACGGAACAAAAAAATAGTATTTCGACCTTTCCATAAATCCAAAAAAAATGTTTTATCTTTGTGTGCGGAAACATTTTTAAACCCGTCTCCGCCCATACATATTCTTTGCATAACCCAATTACAATGAGTTACAGCTTTTTAGATTTTCTTTGCCTCCTCGGATCAGTCGGACTGTTCCTCTATGGCATGAAAGTGATGAGCGAAGGCCTGCAGAAAGCCGCAGGCGACCGTCTCCGCAACATCCTCGGGGCCATGACCCGAAACCGGTTCACCGGAACTTTGACCGGATTCCTTATAACCGCATTGATCCAGAGCTCCTCCGCCTCAACGGTAATGGTCGTCAGCTTCGTCAACGCTGGGCTTATGACTCTCGCACAGTCAATGGCTGTCATAATGGGTGCGAATGTCGGAACGACATTCACCGCATGGATCATCTCCCTCTTCGGCTTTAAAGTGAATATATCCGCGTTCGTCCTGCCGATGATAGGCATCGCCGTCCCGCTCCTGTTCTCGAAAAAGAGCCGTAACAAATCTATCGGCGAATTCTTCGTCGGCTTTGCATTCCTGTTCATGGGGCTCAACATGATCAGCACATATGTCCCCGATCTGCAGAGCAACCCCGAAATGTTCGCATTCCTCCAGCGCTACACAAACATGGGCTTCGGATCAGTCCTGATCTTCATGATGGTCGGGCTGCTTGTGACAATGGTCATCCAGTCGTCTGCCGCAACTTTCGCCATAACGCTGATAATGTGCAGCAAGGGATGGATCAACTTCGACCTCTCATGCGCGCTCGTCCTCGGAAGCAACATCGGAACGACAATAACCCCCATTCTCGCCTCCATGAGCGGAAACGTGGCCGCCAAACGGACAGCCATGGGCCATCTGCTCTTCAACGTCCTCGGATGCGCATGGGTTCTGCTCGTTTTCTTCCCGTTTGTCCGTCTGAATGTCGACATAACCGAATGGCTCGGACAGGGCGACCCCGAAACCCTCTCGACCTACGTCAACCATATCCAGCAGACCGACCCCGAAATCTACAATAACCTCTTCAACAACCTCCCATCCGACCATCCGCGGTTTCTTGACATAACGGCTGCTCAGAAAAAAGTCGAGTCGCTTCAGCAGAGTGTCTCGATCGGACTGGCCGTGTTCCATACCGTCTTCAACCTCATAAACCTTGCCGTCATGATTTGGCTGACGGGACTATACGTGAAGATTGTGATGAGGCTCGTCCCAGCCAAACACAAGGAAGACGAGGAATTCCAGCTCAAATTCATTTCAGGCGGTCTGATGAACGCCGCCGAACTCAACATCGCTCAAGCCGAAAAGGAAATCGCTGTCTATGGCGAGCGTGTCGCCAGAATGATCGACATGGCGAAAACGCTTGTCCACACCGACACCGAATCCGAAGAATACGCACATATGCTGTCGCGTCTCGAAAAATATGAAGACATTTCCGACCGTATGGAAATCGAGATCGCTCACTATCTGAACCGTTGCTCCGAAGGCCGCCTGTCAAACGAAGGAAAGCTCCACATCGCCGCAATGCTGAGAATCGTCAGCGAAATCGAAAGCATTGCCGACTGCTGTCTCGGCGCCGGACGCATACTCGAACGCAAAAACCAGGCTCACGTCGAGTTTACGGAAACGATCTACGCAAACATCGACGCAATGTTCCAGCTCGTCAAAGAGGCCATGGACGGCATGCTCCGCTTGCTCCACGATCCCGAGCACGCCCGTGAACCCGAAATAATCGTGTCCTACAACAAAGAACGCGAAATCAACAACTACCGCAATCAGCTCCGTGCCGGAAACATCGAGAACATAAACAGCCACTCATATCCATATCAGGCCGGAATCTACTATATGGACATGATTTCCAATCTCGAAAAAACCGGCGACTACATCATAAATGTTGTCGATGCAATAAAGGAGCAGCTGCGCCGGCAGGCTGTCTAAGAGTATGTTTACTTTTAACTCAGGTTAGCATAAAGATGGATTTCTGAGGTATTTCAGCGAGTTGAGAAAGGAGCAATTGCAACATTGCGACTGACGAAACTTGCCTGAAAGAACCGGAAAGACTCTTTATGATGACCTGAAGATTTTCAAAAAGTGAATTTATTTCTTAATTCGTGGTAAAAGTAAACATACTCTATGACCCTCGCTTCGGCTGTCAGTGTAAGCCTATGGTGTTAAAATTTGGTCACAAATCCACTACAAAAGCGGCTGACAGCGCCGTTATTCGCAACGTTTGCGTATATTTGTACTAGCCATTTTTACGAAACCAGAAAATGCCGGCCAATGCTAAACCAGATCTGAATACATCACGCGAAGAACGTGTCCTCATCGCCGACACCGAATCGCTAATGTGTGAACTCCTGCAGATTCGCTTTGAAAACGAGGGGTTCAAGGTCGTCATCGTTTCAAGCGCATCTGAAGCGCTGAACCTCGACTTGAGCCGCTTTTCAATCGTCCTCGTCGACCTTATGGGCGAATCCGTAAACGGTCTTCAGCTCACGGCTGCGGTTAAACGGAATCCCGACACTGTCGGACTGCCCGTCATAATAATGTCGGCCAAAGCATCCGAGGACGACATTGTCGACGGTCTCGAAGCCGGTGCCGACGACTATGTGGCCAAACCGTTCTCTACAAGAGAACTCATCGCACGCGTCAAATCCGTCATCCGCCGCCGCAACATGATGAATGCCCGCCGGCTCGCTAACGTCATCCGGTTTCAGGAGCTGACGCTCGACATCGGGGCCGGCACTGCCTTCATCGACGGAATGGAACTCTCCCTGACACAAAACGAATTCCGGCTTCTCGCAATGTTCTTGCGCCGTCCCAACCATTTCTTCGACCGCGCGCAGATACGCGAAATCGTCTGGAACAACGACAGCGCCATCAGCGACCGCGCCGTCGACACTTCCATATCGCGCCTCCGCAAAAAACTCTTTGACTACAGCCGCAATCTCGTCAATCGCAAAGGGTTCGGCTATGGATTCGTTGAATAGACCCCTTTCCGACAGCCATCTGATAGAATGTCACATAAAACCCCTGCAAATCCTCTCCCTTCATGCTTCAACCCAGCAGTCATTGAAGCCGGTTGCGACGAAGCCGGGCGCGGTTGCCTTGCCGGGCCCGTCTATGCCGCCGCCGTAATCCTCCCCCCGGCATTCAGCCATCCATGGCTCAACGACTCGAAGCAAGTCAGTGAAAAACGTCGCGAAACCCTGCGCGTCATAATCGAAAACGAAGCTCTGGCATGGGCTGTCGGAGTCGTGGATAACGAAGAAATTGACCGCATCAACATCCTCAGGGCCTCGATCCTTGCCATGCATCGGGCGCTCGACGGTCTCCGGCTGAGGCCTGAAGCGATTATTGTCGACGGCAACCGATTCTCCGACTATGGCCGCATCCCCTGGACAACATTCGTAAAAGGCGACGGTCGCTTTGCAAACATCGCTGCTGCCTCGATCCTTGCCAAAACCCATCGCGACGAACACATGCGTCATCTTGCCGCCCGGCATCCGGGCTATGGATGGGAAATCAACAAAGGATATCCCACAAAAGCCCATCGCGAGGCGATAGCAACCCTCGGGCCGACACCATCCCATCGCAAATCATTCCGGTTGCTCGACAATCAGCCGTCGCTCTTCTGAAAAGCAATAATTCGCCTCCCGCCACGTTATATAATCGTGAAACGCCTATTCTCCGATATATTCTCTCTTATCTCGCTGGTGGCCTGTGCCGTATGCATCCTGTTGCCTGCCAGGGCCGACGCTTTCGCTATCGAATCCTACGCCACATCATCCGCCCTTGCCTCCGGACGCTGGGTGAAAGTCAGCGTGACCTCTTCCGGAATCCATTTCATTTCAAATGCAACCCTGCGCACATGGGGATTCTCCGATCCAGCCAGAGTCAGCATCCACGGCTATGGTGGGCAAAGGCTGCCCGACCGCCTTTCTCGGGCAGGATATGTCGACGATCTCCCTCGACAGCAGGTGCTCCGCACTGCCTCCGGAATCTACTTCCACGCCGTCGGCCCGGTAAGCTGGACATATTCCGGCAACTACTCCTACCACTCTCTCAACCCATTCTCATCCGTAGGATGCTATTTCCTGACCGACTCGCAGTCCGAAACCCCCGACCCCGAAATCCCCGTTGAGGGATTTGAAACGGTCACCTCGACACCCGTCTCGACCTTTATTGACCGGCTTTATCACGAAGTCGATGAAACATCCATCGGCTATACCGGCCACATGCTCCTCGGAGAAGATTTCAGAAGCCAGCGCTCGCGCAGTTTCAACTTCAGTCTCCCCGATCGGGTGGAAGGCTCTCAGGTCTGGATTCGCTCTTCGTTCGTGGCTGCAGTCTCCTCACGTTCTTCGCTCTCCTACTCCGTCAACGGGACACCGCTCTCCCAGACATCAAGCCTGGCTGCACTCAATGACTACATCTACGGATCGCGCGCAACCCTTGCGACAGCCGTTGACATGACCGGTAATTCGCTCGCTTTTGGAATAACGCTCAATCCTCAGGGTGTGGTCACATCTGCAAACCTCGACGCAATCTCGGTCAACTACACACGCAGGCTCGCCCTTCGCGACAACGCTCTCTCCTTTGTCGTCTCGACCCCATCCGTGGCTCTCGAAAACGCCGACGCATCCACCGTTGTATGGGACGTGACTGACCCGCTCCACATTTCCGCCATGCGCACAATTGTATCACCCGGAACAGTCAGCTGGACCAACACCTATTCCGGACGACGGTCCTACGTCGCCTGGAATCCCGGCGCACAACTGCCGTCTCCGTCTTATGTGGGCGAAGTTGCGAATCAGGACCTCCATGCGCCCGTCGCCGGCGTGGACATGGTCATAATCACCGTGCGCGACTGGGCCGGTGAGGCCGAGCGTCTCGCCCGGTTCCACCGAAACGACCCCGCCGATCCGCTCAACGTGCTGGTCGTGACTCAGGACGATGTTTTCAATGAATTCTCGTCTGGCGTCCCCGACGCATATGCTTTCCGCCACTATCTCAAAATGCTGCATGACCGCGGAATCGCCGACGGCCATCCGCTGCGTTATGCTCTCATGTTCGGACGCGCCTCTTTCGACAGCAGGCTTCTGACCCCCGAAATGAAGGCTCTGCGTGAACCCGCAATGCCGACTTGGCAATCCGAAGAGGGGCTATCTAAAACCGATTCTTTCACTTCCGACGACCCGTTGGCAATGCTCGACGACAATTCCGGGGTCGATCTTGCGGCATCCGATCTCTCAGTCGCAATCGGCCGCGCACCGGTCCATTCGCTGACAAATGCCAAGACTTTTGTCGACAAAGCGATTGCATATTCCCGGAACACCTATCCCACCGACTGGAAAAATCAGGTCGTCATGATGGCCGACAACGGCGACCTCGGAGTATTCATGAAAGATTCCGAACGGCAGTTCTCAAACTTCAACGCCTCCGAATCAGGATCAAACATGTTCTACACCAAAGTCTACATCGATGCCTTCGACATCATCGGCGGACAATGCGTCGGCGGTCGTCAGCGACTCCACCGGATGCTCGACGAAGGCATGGTCTGGTGGAACTATATCGGCCATGGCGCAATCTCGACCCTTGCCGAAGAAAACGTCATGACAAACACCGACATAAACAACATGTATAACCGGCGTTGGCCTTTGCTGTTCGCCGCGACATGTTCGTTCGGAAAACACGACGGCCCGTATGTCAGCGGATCCGAAACCATGCTTCTCACTCCCAATGCTGGCATCATAGCGGCAATTGCCCCGACGCGCGAAAGCATGATATCACACAACGGCACCATTGCTGCCGCAATGGGGGCAACCGCATTCGAACGCGACTCCGACGGACGATTCTTCACGATCGGTGAGATTATGCGCCGCGCTAAACGCTACATGCTCAAAAACTCATCCTCGGCTGCCAATAATCAGAAACTCTACTACGTTTTGCTCGGCGACCCCGCATTGCGCCTAGCAACACCTTCATCGCGCGTGGCCCTCGAACAGATCGGCGACGATGAAGTCAACGATGAAAACCAATGCACCATTATGGCTCGCCAGAACGTGCGGTTGCGCGGTTCTGTCTACGATCCCGCCGGCAATCTGATGTCCGACTTCAACGGAACTCTATCGCTTGCCCTCTTCGATGCCGAATACTCGACAACTTCCCAGGGCGCCACTACCGGAGGGGGAAAACCCACCGAAGGCGAACCCGTCACTTTTGAGGAACAGGGCGCCAAGCTGCACGTCGGACGCGACTCCATCCGCAACGGACGCTTCGACATAACTGTCGCAATGCCCTCCGAAGTCTCCGACAACTTCCGCCCCGCCGCCCTGAACATGTATGCGCTCGCCGACGATGGACGGCAGGCAATCGGATGCGCACGCAAATTCTACGTCTATGGCTACGACGATTCTGCCGAACCTGACCTCACGCCCCCTGTCATCGACTATGCATTCCTCAACCACCAGTCATTCTCCCAGGGCTCTGTCGTCAATGAATCTCCGATGTTTGTTGCCGCAGTCTCCGACGATATTGCAATCAACCTGTCCTCGGCCGGAATTGGCCATCAGATGACGCTCCGCCTCGACGAATCACGCACCTTGAACGATGTGGCCTTCTACTACACACCCGCCTCCGACGGATCCCCTTCCGGAACAATAGCCTATCCCATCGAGGATCTCTCCGAAGGAAACCACACTCTGACATTCCGTGTCTGGGACACTTCCGGAAACTCTGCATCAAAGACACTCTCTTTCTTTGTCGAGCATGGTGCGGCTCCAAAAATCTTCGACATTTTCACTGATGTGAATCCCGCATCCACCGAAGCCAATTTCTACATCTCACACAACCGTCCTGACTCACGTCTGACGGTGACGATCGACATTTACGACATGCTCGGCCACCGCGTCTGGACATCTACAGTCACCGACCGTTCCGACATGTTCCTTTCTGCTCCGATCCACTGGGATCTTAACGACATGGGAGGCCGACGCGTCGGACGCGGAATCTACATCTATCGCGCTACAGTGACAACCGACTCCGGAATCATACAATCGGCAGCACGGCGCATTGCGGTGACGGCGCGATAGCTCTTTCTCAGAAAAAACTCCCACGAAAGAAAAAAAACTTCCCCATAAACCAATGTGGTTTGAGAAAAAATCCGTAACTTTGCCTCTGCAAACCACATTTGGAAAGATGCCGGAGTGGTCGATCGGGACGGTCTCGAAAACCGTTGTACCCTTACGGGTACCCAGGGTTCGAAT
>JAIDXA010000324.1 GCA_029058705.1 Paramuribaculum sp.
GGTTTATTGAGGTCTTTTATGGTTGTTTTCACCAAGTCTCATCGGTCACATAGCCCGCTATGCTCCCTCTTCCACTCGTAAAAACACCTCATAAAATCCTCTCAATTAATCCCACAACTAAATTTAAACAGTTTCTTAGATTTTACGGATGCCGTCGGTTTTGAGGTTGACGAAGTGCGTTTTGATCCGGAACGAAGTCCGCTATAGGCAGAGCGCATCAGATCATTGGAGATCTCAAACGATTCAGCAACGGGACGGTTTTCATCTTTAAGACTGTGGGAAAGCAGCCAATCGTAGGTTTCAGAGAGATAGAACAGCCTGGCCGGCTGGGAATGATTCATTCCGGGAATACGGTCATATACAAGACGAGGGGTGGAGCTGTCGGCACTCCGCATGGCTTCGACCACACGGTCGCTCTGACTGACACTGACCGCCCGGTCGGCAGTTCCGTGGACAATCCAGAGGGGGACATCGTTGAGTCCGGACAGATCCTTGACAGAGCCACCACCACAAAAAGCCATGGCAGCGGCAACATCGTCGGGATAGGTCGCCGCGAAGTCAATGGCTCCATATCCTCCCAGACTCATGCCGAGAACGTAGATGCGGTCGTAGTCTACATTATAATAGTCTTCAACCCATTTCAGTATGTTCATGACTTTTTTGGGATTCCAGGCACCGCCCGGATTCTGCGGGGCGATGACAAAGGCATCGAGCTCGCGGCCTTTCTCAACGGCATCGAGAGTTCCATAGCGCTTCACCTTATTGAGATCATTGCCGCAAAGGCTTGCTCCGTGCAGGAAGATGAATACGGGCTTAGCCTCCATGCTGTCGTCGGGCTCCACAAGCCAGAAATTATAAGCGTCCCTGACGGTTCCGCGATGAGCCGACGTGCGTGCGGCGGAAACAGTAAAGAAAACAAGCGCTGCGAAAAGGAGAGTAAATGAGATTCGTCTGATCATTGGATTTTGATTTTAAAGATGGAATTGCCACGCGATCCGACAACGAGGGTGTTGCCGACAACGACAGGCGACGACTCGAAGTTGCTTCCGATTCGTGAAGACGCTATGATCTTGCCGTCTTTTCCATTAATTATGTAAAGGTTACCTGAACAGTCGCCGGTCACGATGAACATTTCGCCGCGTTCGTTGGTGAATCTTACGGGCGACGACCAGGCATAGTATTTCAAGGGTGTCTCATAGACAATTTTACCGGAGCGGCGGTCGATCGCCACAAGCACTCCGTTCTGACCGTTGGTGTTTTTAACGCAGTTTGAGAAAATGAGATCCTCGCAATTGCCGGTTCCGAGAATGGCGCTGGCATAAAAACCGCCATCAAAATGCTTCTTGTCGATATTCTTGCGACGGCCTTCAATGTCGGCTTGCCAAATCCTGGTTCCGTCAAGGGCATTGAGTTTGACAAATTTTGCCGCACCGGCATCCTGAAGATCTATTTCACATCCGACGTAGAGATACGGGACACCGTTTTCGACCGCAATGACAGGCGTTGCATCAGTGTCATCACCCAGGGCGTACATCCAGACAGGCTTCATCGTGTCGAGATTGAATGCGAGAATATTGCCGTGGTTATCGGCGGTAAAACCATAATTGGCATAGACAGCCATGGATGATTCTATTCCGGGCGCAGCTCCTCTGACGGTGTAACGCAACACGGAATGCATTGTCAGTTTTCCGGGCTGCACGATCAGTTTATATATCCCGCCGTTTTCGCCGGGCCGGAAAAGGAAGCGACCGACACGCAGCGGCGAAGAATCGTAGGCTCCCCATCTGCGCTGGGCTTTCGGATCCTCCGCGAAAAAATGGAATTGTTCGTTTTTATACAGGTCGATTGCCAACGCGCCAAACGGGCGTTTTCCGGGAACCCCCTGACCGACATAGAGATTGCCATTGAGTGTCGGATCAAGCGAAATCGTGCCTTTTATGGGATTGCCGACAGGTATCGCCTTTCTTGAGGTCGCTCCGGTTTCGAAGTCAATGAAATAGACGCTGCCGTAGAGCGACCCGACCATGATTTCCTTTCCTGAAAATGCGGCGTCGACAGCACCGTCCCGGCGAAGTCGATTCAGGCAAGAATCAGGCCATTCGACATAAAGAGGCTGCCCCGTCCACCCGGATCCTCCTCCCCAACGGCCAACCGACGTCTCGCTATAGTCCCGTGGTTATCGGCGGTAAAACCATAATTGGCATAGACAGCCATGGATGATT
>JAIDXA010000325.1 GCA_029058705.1 Paramuribaculum sp.
CAATATCCACGGCACAACAACTTAACTTACTTTAACTTAATTGCAATTTGCAATCCTTTCACCGCCAAACAGAAACATACGTCACCAAAAATCCCGACAACCGACAACACTTGCAAGCATCCGGAACAATCCCCCGACACACCTCCTCCTCATTCCACAAAACAAGACCGCACTCAATTAGGAAAATAAAAATATATCTTTTATCTTTGCAAGTGTTAATACAACAGTTCTACAAAAACGCTTTTTCATAAGTTAATTTTTATACGAAATAATACATCCACTGACGTTAAGTACTATGTGTAAATCCCAAAGGAGACTCGTGAGAGTGTCCTTTGTTGTTTTAAACAAGAAGTCAATTTTATATTTAAACAGTTTCTATTTTGAGGGATTCCAGCAAGTTGAGAAAGGTGCAATTGCAACATTGCGACTGACGGAACTTGGCTGAAAGAACCAAAAGACTCTTTATGATGACCTGAAGAATTTCAAAATGTGCACTTATTTCTTAATCCCTGGTAAACGTAAACACTCTCTAAAAACTCATACTCATCCTTAATAGGCCAATCGGCCCGTTTGTTTTCGAATTTTTGACATAATGCAGCGACGGTTGCAGATCGATACTGGACGACAACCGGTACCTGACAGTCAGTTCGCTTGCCCATTCGCGCTCGCCGATAAAATCCGCAAAACACGAATGTACACCCAATTGATATTTTCCAGTCCTGCAAGCCAGACCCACACCGCAGAAATTCCTGCACCCCGATTTTATGGTAGGGCATTGTGAAAGCTGTGCTATTAATGATATGCTGCCTACTAATTTCTGCTCGGCGTAGATCCAGTAGAAGACATTGTTTTTTTTCTTTTCCTGCGGCGATGCCGGCAATGATTCCGGTGTTCCATCCCCATTATCAGAACCACAGCCGCTATGTAGGCCAAAACCGACATTATAATTGTCATCATCTCTGCTATAATTGAAAACGTTGATATTGAAAATGCCATCCCTCGACGGTCTTACACGGAAAACACTGTTCCGTCCAAAAAAACCGTGATGCCCCTCCCCAGTATATATCGCACTGCACACTGTCACGCCTCCGTTCCTATACCGACCCTCGATTCCAACAGAAGCTTCCGGATAGTCAGCGATAGGAAAATTACATGAAATTGTAGGGAAGAGACCACAACTGCCATTAGTGAAAAGAGATGTCAGCGGTGTCACAAAAAAATCATCGTTGACATTGCCGACACCGGCAAAGACACTCCATCTTTCCCCATCATATCTGACTCCTGCCCGGCTCAAGGCCAGCGGAATGTTGCCTCCGTCGATGTTTGAACAGGCAAGCAGATCGGACATCAGGCCATCTTTGTTGGTCTTGCACGTGCTTATTGTGCCGATATCCACCGACAGGTTCGGGCATATTGAAAACGATGATTCTGTTGTCAGAAGATTGACCCAGTCTGAACTGCCGTCGGGAATTGCCTGCAGTTCCGAAATGTATGTCATAGAGAACTCCTGCGGGCGCATGGTGAACCCGCAGCAAATTGCTGCGAGAGTCACCGCCAGTAATCTCCGAGGCATGCACATTGAGGCTATATGTGTCGCTTTTCTCATAAATAACTGAATTTATCACATCCATTTTCCAAATCGTTTGATATACCACACTTTTACCAGTTGCGTCAGACCGCAATAACACAGTAATATTCCAATCAGCCACAAGAAGTACGAGGCCGGCAGCGAGACAAAGCCAAGATACGCGCCGAATTTGGAAAACGGGATGACTATGCCGAGAAGCATTATGATCGCAGTGGCGCCAAGCACCGGCCATGTAGCCCTACTCTGCACAAACGGAATCTTTCGGGTCCGGATCATATGGACAATCAGTGTCTGTGTCAAAAGACCGACAATAAACCATCCGGACTGGAACATGGCCTGATGGGCGGGAGAAACACATCCGAAAACAAACCACATTATCAGGAAACACGCTATGTCGAATATCGAGCTGATCGGTCCAATGAAAACCATGAATCGCTTCAGATCTGACGCATCCCATCTGCGTGGTTTGCTCAGATATTCCTTGTCCATGGAATCAAACGGAATTGTTGTCTGCGAAAAGTCATAGAGCAGATTCTGCACAAGCAGATGTATCGGCAACATAGGCAAGAAAGGGAGGAAAGCACTTGCCGCAAGCACACTGAACATATTGCCGAAGTTAGAGCTTGCCGTCATTTTGGTGTACTTTATTATATTGCCGAATGTTTTCCGGCCTTCTATCACGCCGTCGTCCAACACCATAAGATCTTTTTCCAGAAGAATTATATCGGCACTCTCTTTGGCGATATCGACTCCAGAATCGACTGAAATCCCCACATCCGACTGCCGCAATGCCGAAGCATCGTTTATCCCGTCTCCGAGAAATCCAACGGTATGACCCTGCTTCTGAAGCGCGTCAATTATCTGTGACTTCTGCATTGGCGTGAGTTTTGAAAAGACATTTGTTTCCGCTACGGCCGCATAGAAATAGTCATCGCTCATTTCTGCAAGTTCCGGCCCTGTCAGCGACTTGCCCACATCAATACCTACCTGACGGGCAATCGTCTGCACAACGGTGTCATTGTCGCCGGAGAGAATCTTGACCTCAACCCCGTTTTCGTGAAGCTGCCTTATGGCGTTGGCCGACGATTCCTTGGGAGGATCGAGAAAGGCAAGATAACCGATCAGCACCATTCCGTCCTCATCCCCCACACAGAAATCACGGTCTTTTTCAACAAAACTCTTCTGAGCCACGGCCAGCACCCTCATCCCCTGACGGTTCATCCCGTCAGCAATTCTCAACGCATTGTCGCGGATATCGGCTGTCAGTTCTATGACAGAGCCTTTAACTTCGGCAAACGAACAGACCTGCAGCATCTCCTCAACGGCCCCTTTGGTTATAATCTGGCGCTTACCTGAATTATCCTCTACTACAACCGACATCCGGCGGCGGACAAAATCAAACGGAATCTCATCGACTTTCCTGTAATCGTCCTTGAGATGCTCGAGTGAAACATCCTTTACATGCGCAAGGATCGCCTTGTCCATCAGGTTTTTCAATCCGGTCTGAAAGTAACTGTTGAAATATGCATGCCGGAGAATCCGTCTCTTGTCGTCGATACTCCCGTCCGCATTGATATACTTCTCCAAAACAATCCTGTCACATGTAAGGGTACCCGTCTTGTCAGTACACAGTATATTCATGGCACCGAAATTCTGAATTGCATTGAGATCCTTGACAATCGTCTTTTTCCGCGACATAGCGACCGCTCCTTTCGACAGATTGGCAGTGACAATCATCGGCAGCATTTCCGGAGTCAGACCTACAGCTACCGATACAGAAAACAAAAACGCCTCAAGCCAGTCGCCTTTCACCAGGCCGTTAATCAAAAAAACAAATGGAATCATCACAAGCATGAAACGGATTAGCAGAAACGAAACCTTGCTTATACCCTTGTCAAACGCAGTGGCGGCACGGTGGCCGGCTATGCTTTTGGCAATCGTTCCGAAATAGGTATCATTTCCCGTGGCATGACAGATACCCAGCGCGCGGCCGCTTACCACCGTCGACCCCATGAAGCATATATTGCTCAGCTCCACAACGCTCCCCCGACCGGCCTCCGAGGCGGTTGCCTCTACCGTCTTTTCGATCGGATCAGACTCGCCGGTCAACGACGATTGGCTCACAAAAAAGTCTTTTGTCTCTATGACGCGCATATCGGCCGGAATCATATCACCCGCAGAAAGAGCGATTATGTCGCCTGGCACAACTTCCGCAAACGGAATCTCAACATCTCCCCTATCAGACCGGCGCACCTGACACGTATTGGTCACCATTTTCAACAGCGCGTCGCTTGACTTCGCAGCTTTCCACTCCTGCCAGAAGCGAAGAATCGCACTGATCACAACCATAGTCGAAATTATGATGATGGCAGCCCAGTCCTTTTCTCCCTCCGGAGCAAGAAGCACATCAAGGATAAACGAAATTATCACAAGCACGGTCAGGACTCCTATGAACGGATTGATAAAAGCCTTGACAAACATCGCAAATGGATTACTACGCTTCTCTTTCTGGACCTCGTTCGGTCCATAGACACTCAGTCGGTGCTCTGCTTCGGTGCTGGAAAGCCCTGTGTGCGAGGTCTGAAAAAATCTGTACACCGCCGTCAACGGTTGCGATGACGCCAAAAACACCCTCTCGGTGTTGAACCCATACTGGCCATTCTGTTTTCTTTTTTTCATACAGCTGGAATTTTTTAGTATTTGCAACTCGTGTTTATTATCACGATGCAAAAATAAACCAGTAATTCCAGCCAGTCCGTTAGAGATCCATTAGAATGAAATTAGAAATTCATTAGAAAAGACATCCGTCACTGAAGCAAATCATCCTGCGGCATGCCTATGATCAGTCAGTTTTCAGATGCGGAACACTGACTATGAATGTAGTTCCCTTGTCCTGACACGACAGCACATCCAGAGTGCCGTGATGAAGCTACATGATCTTCAGTGCGAGTGTCATACCAATGCCATATCCTTTCACATGTTTGCAGTCATCGCCTCTGTAGAAAAGATCGAATATCCTGTCGTGCTCAGTTTCCGACATCCCTTTTCCCGTATCCGAGAACCGCATGATCACATTATTGACATTATTAGAAATCTGAACCACCGACGTATGATTTTCAGAATACTTGCAATTATTGTCAATAAGATTCGACAACGCCACAGTCAGCAGATACCTGTTGCCGATCACCGTTATCAGCCTGTCGTCATCCTCATTTTCAAGAGCGAATAAAATTTCAACATGATAGTCAGGATGTCCGCGCAGGATCGTCTCAGTTATATCAAGCAAAAGCTCGTCAAGCCGTAGAGGTTCCAGTCTTATTTTTTCTGGACTATAATCAGCTTTTGCCAGATTCAGAAGACCATCCGTCAGCTGTGTCATGCCATGGGCATCATTTAGCGCGTTGGATATGGCCGATCTGTACTGTTCAGATGTACGCTCTTTCTGAAGTGCCAGATCCAGTTCGGCTATTATGGCTGCCAACGGCGTTTTTATTTCATGCGAAACATTGCTCACAAAACTCTTCTGTGAGGCAAACGAACGTTCAAGACGCTCAAGCAAATCATTGAACGTCTTGCTCAGTTCATCAAGCTCGTCATTCTCCTTTCTGACAGGAAGACGCTGGTCAAGTTGCGCCTCCGTAATACGCCCGGCAGTGTCCGCTATACTTTTGACAGGCCTTAAAGCCGTACGGGCAAGCAGATAGCCGACAACGACAAGCAACGACAGCCCAACCAAAAACAGCGTGATAAGCGTAAGAAACAACTCATGCATGCTGTTATGACCGTAACCGTCATATGCAGCCGCAGTGACAACATAATCCCTGCCTGCGAAATTGTAGACAAGACCAATACCCTGATATTCCCCGGCTTTGATATCGATTTCCTTTTCTTTGAGAATCCGGTCTATCATCGCCCTGTCCTCCTTGATTATGTCATTGTCTATTGCATCATGATAAAGCATTCTGAAATCAGTCGTATAGACAGCGACCTCAACTTCATCTATAAACCTTCTGTTGTTCAGATATATCGACTGCATGGTTTCTGCATCGACCTGTCCATTCAGAAAAAGATGAGCCTTCGTTATGGCCTCTCCTTTCAAGTCATGTGAAAAAGTCTGTACACGGTCGTGCTGGCTTATGACATATATCAGCGTAAGACACAATATGAAAACAGCTGCAGTTGCTGCAGCGTTACGCAGAGTAAGCGAAGTCGTTATCTTCATGGCTCCGTGGTGAATATAAAACCAATGCCCGGTTTGGTATGAATGAGTTTCTTACCAAAACCCTTGTCTATTTTTTTCCGTAGATAATTAATGTAGACGTCTATGAAATTGGTTCCGGTGTCAAAATGCGTATTCCACACTTTTTCTGCGATATCAATTCGGCTTATGACTTTTTCGGCATTCTCAACCATAAATACAAGAAGCTTGAACTCTTTAGGCGTAAGCTTGATGTCGACACCGCCCCGACAGACATTATGCTTGTTCATGTCAATGACAATATCGGCATATGCAAGACTGTCGCACCTGTCTTCTTTCTGGACCGCACGTCTCAGAAGCACTTTTATACGTGCGTGAAGTTCCCTGAAATCAAAAGGCTTGACCATATAATCATCTGCTCCTGAATCAAATCCGTCGAGCTTGTCATCCGTCGATCCGAGTGCCGTCAGCATAAGCACCGGAAGATTCCTGTTTCTCGAACGGATCTCTCGACACAACTCAAAACCGTCAATTCCCGGAAGCACAATATCCGATATGACAAGATCAAAATCATTTGATTGGAAAAGACGCAGACCCATGATTCCGTCATATGCCACAACTGTATTGTAGCCAATCTCTTCAAGTCCTGCTTTCAGCAGATCCGCCACCCTCTTTTCATCTTCGACAATCAATATATTTTCCATCTGACTTACAATTGGCAGGATTTTGCAATCATATCGGGTCAACCCGTATGTGAACATGCAAAATTAAAGAAAATACCCGATCTCACAAAAATGCATCCACATAAAACTCGGGAGGGCACTTTAAGCGACCTCCCGAAAAAATATCAATCTATTGGAATTAAGTAAGTCGTGATAATCAACTTATATCATTAGGGAAAGTATTGCAGAGTGTATTTTGTGCGGTGAAGAAGGAACATGGCGAGCTATATGACTGATGAAGAGCGCAAAATACGCCTGCACGACTTCGCGAAGGATATGAAGCACCCTCTGGCTTGCCAGTGTACGTTCATGCGTGCTGATTTTCTTGACTTACTTATCCAGTAATCCGTCATTTCACCAATGACGCCGATGGATTCTGCGACGAATAGACATAATCGGTCTTCCCTACCTCAAACTTCAAGACAGACCCATTGTCTTTTACTTTAACATCATCGAGTTTCGTCATTGAAGTATATCGGGCAAGAAGCTGACGCTTAAGCGCCGACTCAACCATAGCGGCAACCTGCGGTTTGACCGGTTCAGGATCCGACTGGGTCGATCCAGTCAGAACATTACTGGATATCACCAGTCCGCTCGGATCAATGGCAACCGACATATTTGCCACATCGAGCGAAAGCATGATCTCATCATCATCAATCGCTGTCCAGCGTCCCGTCACTGTCGACTTGGCGGACGCCGCTATCTCAAACGGCTGCACCAGCGCGTCGCTTCCGGCCATCGAACCCGTACACGACACCATTCCGACAATCATCACCTGACCGCCGGTCTTTGCCGAATCACGTTCAAAATTGATTGTCTCAACCATCGTTGCCTGCGAGCCGGCATCATTGACAATCATCTGTGGCGTCGAGCTCCACGTACCTTCAACCTGCGAAGCAAGACGCTCAGCCTCATTACAGCCCGTCAAAACCAAAGCTGCAAATCCTATTGCTCCAATCAGAATCTTATTCATATCTCTATTACGATTTATTAGTGAATTCAAAATCGACTGACCGGATTCCGAACAACACCGCAATTCCGGCCACATATTTTCTTTCCATAACACAGGATTCCGTTAAAAAGTTCAAAATGAAAAACCGCAATCCTGCCTCACAAAATTAATAAAACAGTCTCGCAACTCAAACTTTCAGGCCAACTCATTATAAGACCCCATTCCCCAATATTAGTTAACGCTGGGGAACGGGGTCTAATAATCCGGTTAATTCGATTCAAAAAAATTTCGTATTTTTGCATCATATGTCAAAACCTCGTCCAATTGAACTTCTGGCGCCCGCCAGAAACGCCGACATCGCAATCGAAGCCATCCGTCACGGAGCCGATGCCGTATATATCGGCGCATCATCCCACGGAGCGCGAAGCGCGGCCGCAAACTCCGTGGCCGACATCAGCCGGGTCGTAGAGTTTGCCCACCAGTTCCGCTGCCGAGTCTACGTAACTCTCAACACCCTCGTCTACGAAAATGAGATTCATCAGGTCGAAACGCTTGTCAACGAACTCTATCATGCAGGTGTCGACGCACTGATAGTGCAGGATATGGGCATTCTCAGAATGAAACTGCCACCCATCGCGCTCCACGCATCCACCCAATGCGACATACGGACTCCTGAAAAAGCTCTGTTTCTTGCCAATGCCGGATTCTCCCAGCTTGTTCTCCCGCGTGAAATGACCATTGAGGAAATGAAAGAGATCCACCAGACAGTCCCGGACACGCCTCTTGAAGCTTTTGTCCATGGAGCCCTGTGTGTCAGCTATAGCGGAGACTGCCAGGCCGGATTCGCAACGGCACGCCGCAGCGCCAACCGTGGTGAATGCCCGCAGATATGTCGCCACTGCTTCAACCTTTCGGATGCTTCCGGAAACATCCTCATCCAAAAACGCCATCTCCTGTCGCTTCGGGACCTGAACAGATCAGACCTGATCGGACAGATGCTTGAAGCCGGCATCTCATCATTCAAGATCGAAGGTCGTCTCAAAGATGAAACCTACGTCAAAAACACAGTGGCTGCCTACCGGCTGGCCATCGACAACGCAATCAGCTCATACCCCGGACTCTACCGGCGCGCATCGATCGGTGACTCTGAAATCAGTTTCAAAACCGACCTCTCTGAAAGCTTCAACCGCGGATTCACCACATATTTCACCACCGGAAACCGGCCTACTGAAAAAATGGCATCCATCCTGTCGCCTAAATGGACCGGGAAACCGGTAGGGAAAGTGACATCATGCACACCCCGGCAAATCAGAATCGAAACAGGCTGCAAACTTGCCAACGGCGATGGGTTCGGATATTTCAACCGACAGAACCAGTTCACAGGCTTCAGGGCCAACCGAGCCGACGGGAACACAATCGTCCCTGCCACTCCACAGACAATACCTGTCGGCACCATGCTCTACCGCAACCACAACCGCTTGAGGGAAGAAGCGCTTGCCGGCAACACCGCACGCCGATCCATTGCCGTAGACCTCACTCTCAGCACCACCCCCTTCGGCTTTGCGCTCAAGGTTTCCGACAACAATGGCAACATGGTCAGCCTGTCTGAGCCGTTTGAACTTTCCGAAGCAAAGAATCCACAAACCGACTCCCGCCGCGAACTGCTTTCAAAAACCGGCGACACAATATATACCGTCAAGAACGTAATCGACAAGGCGGACAATCTGTTCATCCCCCGATCGCTACTGGCCGCCCTGCGCCGACGCGTTCTTGAAAAAATGACAGAAACAATCGTCGCGACCCACCCGTTCGACTACCGTCGGCCGGAACAGCCAGCAAACCCCGTCACATGGACCGATCACCTTGACTACCACGACAATGTAGCCAATTCTCTCTCGCGCCGATTCTACAACGACCACGGCATTGTCTCAATCGAACCAGCCATCGAGACAAGCAACCGGAAATGCCCTGAGACAAGAGTGATGACAACCCGCTATTGTCTCCGACGCGAATGCGACCGATGCCTCCGCACCCCCGACGGTCTCCTGTGGCGCGGCCCTCTGTTCCTCGAATCCGGGCCGGACCGTTTCCGACTCGACTTCGACTGCAACGAATGCCGCATGCACGTAATCCACATCAGTCGCAAAGAGAAATATCCTGACCCGGAATCATAAACCACACGAAAATCAACGGAATCATTGCATAGCTCAGAGTAAATTCCTAATTTTGCACATATAGAAAAACAGCATATATTTCCCTAAAAAAAACAGCCCATCTGTCATGAAAAAAGATCGCATCCTTGTAACCGGAGGAACCGGTTATATCGGCTCGCATACAGTTGTCGAACTCCAGAATGCCGGCTATCCGGTCGTAATAATCGACAACCTGTCAAATTCCAACAAAGACGTCCTTGACGGGATTGAACGCATCACAGGCCTGCGCCCCGATTTTGTCGAGGCCGACTGCACCGACATCAATGCTCTCAAGAAACTCTTTGCCGACTATCCCGACATCCGCGGCATTATCAATTTCGCTGCTTCGAAAGCCGTTGGCGAATCTGTACAGAAACCGATCCTCTACTACCGCAACAACCTCAACACACTTCTGAACCTCCTCGACCTGATGAGGCCGAACAACGTCAAGGGAATCGTATTCTCTTCGTCTTGCACTGTCTACGGCGAACCGGATGTAAACCCTGTCACCGAACAGTCTCCCATCAAAAAAGCCACATCTCCTTACGGCAACACAAAACAGATCTCTGAAGAGATCATCACTGATGTAATCACGTCAGGCGCACCATTCAAAAGCGTCATCCTGCGCTACTTCAATCCGGTCGGAGCACACCCGTCGGCAGAAATCGGCGAACTGCCCAACGGAGTGCCCCAGAACCTCATACCCTATCTGACCCAGACCGCAATGGGCATACGCAAGGAACTCAGCGTCTTCGGCGACGATTATGACACTCCCGACGGATCGTGCATCCGCGACTACATCAATGTTGTCGATCTGGCAAAAGCCCATGTGATAGCTGTCGAACGCATGCTTGAAGACAAATCCGACGACAAAATCGAGATCTTCAACCTCGGAACCGGCCGTGGAACATCCGTTCTCGAACTTATAAACACTTTCGAAAGCGCCACAGGAGTAAAAGTTCCCCACCGGATCGTAGGCCGCCGCGATGGTGACATCGAAAAAGTATGGGCGGATCCGTCGCATGCCAACAACGTTCTCGGATGGGTTGCCGACTCGACAATCGAAGACACAATGCGTTCTGCATGGGCATGGCAATGCAAACTCCGCGAACGCGGAATCATGTAAGAATCATTTCTTACATACTTCAGGAGAATATTCTGGAATGACTCTACTGAACCGAATCATAATAATGATAACAGCCTTGGCCGTAACCCTGTCGGCCAAGGCTCAATCATCATACCGGGGGGATATCGCGACACCTGTTGACTCTACGGCGACAATCAGCCTGCTGACAGTAGCCCCGGGGTGTGAGATCTACGAGCTCGAAGGCCACACCGGCCTTCGCATACGCACCGCTTCCGACGACATGGTCGCCAACTGGGGGCTGTTTGATTTCAGCGCTCCGAATTTCGTCTACCGTTTTGTCAAAGGCGAAACCGACTATTGCGTCGGCCTGTGGCCCTACGGCTATTTCATGGCGCTATATCGCGAGGAAAACCGTCGGGTTACCGAACAGGTTCTCGATCTGACACCCGAAGAAACCGCCCACGTCATTTCGCTGGTCAATGACAACCTGCGAAAGGAGAACCGCATTTACCGATACAACTACGTTCTCGACAATTGCGCAACCCGTCCGCTTGCAATCATCGAGAAAGCTGCAGGCGATTCCATCCGGTTTTCAATTCCGGAAGCCATGGATGAAAACGCAACGTCATTCCGCAACGTAATGCGGATCTATCACCGCAACTATCCATGGTATCAATTCGGAATCGACCTTGCTCTCGGATCAGGCATTGACCGGCAGATCTCAGTCCGTGAAACAGGCTTCGCCCCGGTCGTACTTGAAAAAATAGCCGCAGCGGCAACCATCGGCAACGATCGTCCGCTGGTCAAAAGCGAAACAGTTCTTTTCAATGCACCCGAAAACGGAACCGTCAAAGCCCCGACCCCATGCTGTCTCACACCAATGGCCATTTTCTGTGCTTTGGCAGCCATCTGCCTTATCTACGCCATCAGGGCAGCGCGCCGAAAATCCATCTGTCCGTGGATAAACATCATCGTCTATTCGATTCTCGGACTCAACGGCCTGGTGCTGACGTTTCTGATCTTCATCTCATCACACGAAGCCACATCGCCGAACTGGAACTATCTCTGGATAAATCCATCCTGTCTGCTTGTCCCCGTCCTGATCAGGATTCCGTCGGCAAAACGTTTTCTCCGAGGCTACATGAGCATCAACATCTGCCTGATGGCTCTGTATTTCATAATCGTTCTTTTCGGCATTCAGTCTCCAAACCCGGCCTTCTACCCTATTTTGCTGGCCGATCTAATTCTTTCGTCTTCATATCTTCAGATCACACGTGACAACAACAACTGAAATCCGACATATTCTGCTGTGTGTTCTGGCGGCAGCCTGTTCTTTCTCAGCGATTTCCCAACAAAAAAAACAATCGACACTGGTCGCGGCCATCACGGTCGAAGGCCTCTCAGGTGAATACCTCCGCCTGCTCGAACCGGTCTTCTCAGAAGGCGGATTCAAAAAACTGATGCACTCCGGTGCAACCATCGACCGCCTTGACTTCGGCCCTGGACTCGACCATGCGGCAGCTTCGGCGGTTGTCTACTCAGGTGCTTCGCCCATAGTCAACGGAGTGCCGTCGGATAAAATTTACGACACATCCACAAAACTGCCTAAGTCTCCGCTCCACGCCCCGTCGATGATCGGAAATTTCACCGACGAGACTCTTTCGCCGGAAGCCCTTAAAGTATCGACTGTCGCCGACGAACTCCGGATCGACTCCGACGGGGAGGGACGCGTCTTTGCTGTAGCCCCCAAATCGACAACCGCTCTCGTCGGAGCTGCCCACGCCGGCAACGGCGCCTACTGGATCAACAACATGACTGCCAACTGGGCAACAACCGCCTACTATAAGGAAATGCCTGTCCCGATACGCGACCGCAATTATCTCAACCCCCTGGCAAACCGGCTTGACTCGATGAAATGGACTCCATTGCTCAACCTCTCTCTCTAACCCGGAATAACAGCCTCAGAGATGCGGAAACCATTCAGACAGACATTTCCACGAAAAGAAGTGAACCGCGTCAGCCGCTTCATCGAATCGCCGCTCGCCAACACGGAAGTGACAGATGTAGCATCCGATCTGATAACAGCCCTCAGTCTCGGCTCCGGCAAAAACACCGATATGATAACGATCGGCTACACACTGCCATCCAACGGATCGCGTGCGGAGATAATCGACAGCTACATCCGGCTTGACCGGGATCTCGAACACCTTTTCCATATTCTCGAACGGGCATGTCAGAACAGCACCGGCCCGACAATAATGCTTGCCGGACTCCCCTCAAACGCCGGATCCGCACCCGACGACAAACGGTGGAACATCCCCTCCGGACTCTATTCCGTCAAGCGCGCAGTCTCTCTTCTTGGAATACACCTGATGTCAGTCCACGGCAACGGCGACTGGATCACAGGCTACCATGACCGGCACTTCTTTCTCAACCGGCAGCTGATAAAAGACCGCGGGCTGAACCTTCAGGACTTCCGTCGCGAAGTTGCCGATTTCCTCGGACGCATGGCCGGCATATGCAACGTCATCACCATTGACGACATTCTCGCCTCTCGCGCAGGCGACAACCCTGACGCACTCAAACGAAACACATCATTCACCCACGCCGGAGATGTGATAATAGAAATCTGTCCCGGATGGCAGATAATCGACGACGGAACAGGACGAGCTTCAGGCGCGCTTCGACATACTGCCGTAGATATACCCGCCTTTTTCATCGCGCCCGGACTCAAACGTCTCCACATCACAGAAAGCACAGACGCACGCACTCTCGCACCGACCCTTTCGAGGCTTCTGCTCATACGTGCCCCCAACGGAGCTTCCGTTCCGGCCCTGAACCTCTGACATCAAGACAACTACAGAACCGACCAGACACTTCCAACACAACGAATCCATCATGAATCCAGACTCCCGAAAAATCATCATTCTCGCAAGCTCCGCAGCAATCGCCTCACCATGCTTATCATCGGCGGCAACAAACGACGCAAAAAACACCCGTCAACCAAACATCATCTACATCATGTGCGATGACATGGGCTACGGCGACCTCGGCTGCTACGGACAGCCATACATCTCGACTCCCCGCATTGATTCAATGGCCGCAAACGGAATGAGATTCACACAAGCCTACGCCGGAAGCCCGGTCAGCGCCCCGTCGCGCGCTTCATTCATGACAGGTCAGCATTCCGGCCACTGCGAGGTTCGCGGAAACAAAGAATACTGGCGCGACGTCCCGACTGTACGTTACGGAGTCAACGACGAATTCTCTGTGGTCGGACAGCATCCATACGATCCCGACCACATCATCCTGCCGGAACTGCTCAAACGCAACGGCTACACAACCGGAATGTTCGGAAAATGGGCCGGCGGCTACGAAGGATCATGTTCTGTTCCCGAAAAGCGCGGAATAGACGAATACTTCGGCTACATCTGCCAGTTCCAGGCCCACCTTTACTACCCGAATTTCCTCAACCGCTACAACCCGGCCCTCGGCGACACGGCAACAGTGCGCGTGCTGCTCGAAGACAACATAAACCATCCGATGACTGGCCCGGACTATGCAAACCGCACACAATATTCCGCCGACCTCATTCATCAGGCCGCAATGGATTGGATCGACCGACAATCCGATGAAAAACCATTTTTCGGAATACTGACCTATACGCTGCCACATGCCGAACTGTATCAGCCCGATGACTCACTGCTTCAGTCCTACCGCGACAAATTCACAACCGACCTTAACTGGGCCGGACAGCCGTGGTCACGCTACAACGCAACCACACACACCCATGCTCAATTCGCGGCAATGATCACTCGCCTCGACTCATATGTCGGTGATATCCTTGACCTCCTGCGCAAAAAAAACCTTGATGACAACACAATAGTCATCTTCACCAGCGACAACGGCCCCCACGAGGAAGGTGGTGCCGATCCGACTTTTTTCGGCCGCGACGGAGTGTTGCGCGGACTCAAACGCGAAATACACGAAGGAGGTATCAGAGTTCCATTCATAGTCCGCTGGCCCGGACACATCAAGGAAGGTTCTGTCACTGACCAGCCCGTCATATTCTACGATCTGATGCCGACTTTTGCCGAAATCGCCGGAGTCACTGATTTCCCGGATGCCTACCGCAACAACAAACAGACCGACCATTTCGACGGAATCTCATTCCTCCCCACGCTGCTGGGTCAGAATCAGACTGAAACCCATCAGTATCTATATTGGGAGTTCGATGAAACAGACCAGATCGGAGTCCGTCAAGGCCCGTGGAAACTTATCGTGAAGAGAGGAAATCCTGAACTCTACAACCTCGACAACGACATCCGCGAACTCAACGACATCGCAGCAGACTATCCTGAAAAAGTCAGCGAACTGGTTGAGATCATACACCGCGAACACACTCCGAATCCACACTTCAAGGTAACATTACCGGAAAAGAATCAGAGAGTGTTTGGATTTAAATCAAATTAAGACTGAGAGGATTTTTTGAGCGGATTCCGCGAGTTGAAGAGGGAGCATAGCGGGCTATGTGACCGATGAGACTTGGCGGAATTCGCCAAAAAAGGCCTCAGGATTATTTTGAAGGTTATATCTTTCATTCGTTTTATTGTTAACGCGGTTTAAATTCAAACATTCTCTCAGAACTGAAAATAGATAAACGGAGCTACATTCTCAGTCATAAACTCGATCACAAGCTGCACCACTACAACAAAAACCAGCAGCTTCAGAATCCATGGCGACCTGACAAAACAGTTTTCGAGCCGGTCATAAACACGGCTCGGCAAACTGTGCGACACTATGATTACTGCCATCATAACCACCCAGACCTTACGGGCCGCAAAGAACGGAACAACATAATCAAGCGAAAAATTAGTGAATATATTCTTGACTATCAGGCATGAATCCTCCCATGACGCAGCTCTGAAAAACACAAACAGCAGCGAAACATAGACAATTGTAAGCGTCCACGACATAGCCCTGACAATCCAGACATCCGGCAACCGGCGCAAAAATGGCTGACAAGCCTTGTGAACAGCAAGTCCCGCGCCATGCATCGCCCCCCAGAACACAAACTTCCATGCAGCTCCGTGCCATAGACCGCCGACAAGCATTGTAAGGAAATTATTCACATAAGTTCTCAGGGCACCTTTCCTGTTTCCTCCCAACGGAATGTAGACATAATCGCGCAACCATGTCGACAGCGATATATGCCACCTGTGCCAGAATTCGCTCAGATTCTTCGACTTGTATGGAAAATCAAAATTCTTCATAAGCCTGAATCCCATGATCATCGCAATTCCTATCGCCATATCGCTGTAGCCCGAAAAATCGCAATAGATCTGCATGACATAGCCGATCAGCCCCATCAGCGACTCAAAACCAGAGTAACCCGTTGGCGATTCAAAGATAAGATCATTATATTGCGCTATATAATCGGCAATAACCGCTTTCTTTATGATCCCGAGAATAATCAGCCATAGACCGGCAAACATCTCATCAGTCGAGGCATCGCGGTTCTGGCGGATCTGAGGCAGAAAATAGTCGGCACGGACAATCGGGCCGGCGACAAGCGCCGGGAAAAACGACAGAAAGAAAAGATACTCCAGCCATGTCCGCGTCGGGCTGACAGAACCTTTGTAGACATCGACAATATAACTGATCGACTGAAACGTATAAAACGAAATCCCCACAGGCAGAATGACATCAAGAGGCTGAAAATTCCCCTGAACCATCATATTCCAGTTCCATAGGAAAAAATTCGCATATTTGAAATAGCACAGAATCCCAAGCGAATTGACAATCGAGACAACTACACACAGACGCCTTAGCCATCGTTTCTCAAGCTGACTCACGAGCTTCGACAACAGCCAGTCGATCAACGAAGTTCCGACAAGAAGAAGAAAAAACACACCCGACGACTTATAATAGAAGTACAGGCTGAATGCCACCACAAAAACGACCATCTGCCACAATCGCTTTTTCAGCAAGGCATAGACTGGAACAAAGATTATAAACAAAACCCAGAACAATCCGCTCGAAAAAATCATCGGATTGTCGGCTTCATAGCGCAAAACCTCACAGATATTGTGAAAAATATTGGTTAACTCCATTGCAGAAAACTATTGAAAAGTTCTGATTCAATTTGTAGGCGGTTGCAACACGACAACCGTTGCCGGCCTACCCGAAACCGTTGATTCAGGTCGTTTCATCCTGATCGGATGGTCAGAATGCAGCGGCATCCACCGGCGATACTGTCAACCCACACTGCTGCGGACTCATA
>JAIDXA010000326.1 GCA_029058705.1 Paramuribaculum sp.
GATGATGATTATAGAGCTGTCGGCCGAGGCCCATGTGCGGCATTTTTCCTCGAGGGTTTTCCATGCGCCGGTGTTGAGGGCTTTGGCCTGGGGGCATATGTTGGCCATCGAGAAAGATCCGTGCATGGCTTCTTTCGACCATTTCATGTCGCCGGCGGGAGCCATGTGGCCGCGGTCGTAGCCGGAATAGCTGTAGTCGTAGTGGTCGGCGCATCCAGGAACCGTTTCGTCGCAATAGAATTTGTTTTCTCTTCGGACAGTGCCGTTTGTTTCCTGACGGGTCAGTTCCCAGGCCACCCAGTTGGGCTGATGCCATTCGGCGTTGAAGGAAACGTCCATTCCGGGATATTGTTTGATGAATTCGGATTTGCAGTCCGGGTTTGTGCGGACTTCAAGGAGGTTTCCGTAGAGGCTTGATGCAGATGGGTTGCGGTCGGCAGTGGCCGGTCTGCAGTTTGCGGGCAGTTGCCATGCGCCTATGATTGCGGCAATGGTCAGTATGGTGGCTGTCAGCCGTCTGCTGGATCTTTTTTTCATTGTTGCTCGATGGGCTCGGATTTTCTTTCTATGGGTTGAATCGGTTGATTATGCGGGCGATTTCAGCGGCATCGGCTACTGACGTAGTGTCGCTGACAGGAAGGCTGAGCACTTCCGAAGCGAGTTGGTCGCTGATTGGCAGATGTTGTTTCGGCAGATAACTGAAACAGGGCTGACGGTGGGGCGGGATCGGGTAGTGGATGTCGGTTTCGACACCGTTGTCTGCGAGGTGTTGTTGCAGCTCATCGCGGTGGTTGTCAACGACGCGGATGACGTATTGATGCCATACTTGGTCGGTTACATTGGGCGAGATGCGGGGTCGGATGACCAGCGGGTGACGGATCTCGTTTTCATAGGCTACGACACGTGCAAAACGACGGCTGTTGGCTGCAAGTGTGTCAGGAAGTTTTGCACGGATCATGGCTGCCTGAATCGGGTCCAGGCGGCAGTTGAATCCGGCATATATGTTGTGGTAACGTCGGTCGGAGCCGTAGTTGGCGAGTTGACGGACTGTGGTGGCCAATTCTGTATCGTGGGTTACGATGGCGCCTGCATCTCCAAGCGCTCCGATGTTTTTTGTCGGATAGAAACTGAAGGCTGCTGCATGTCCGAGAGCTCCTGCATGAGCCGAGCCGAAGAGTCCCTGTTCGGTCGAGACCGCGCCTATGGCTTGTGCGGTGTCTTCGATGACGAGAAGTTCTCTGTCGGTTATGGTGCGGCGGATTTCCTGATTCCATGCTACGTTGCCGTAGAGGTGGACCGGCATTACGGCTTTGATTCCGGAATCTGTTTCGCAGGCCTGGTCTATTCCGGAAGCAGATATGCAGAATGTTTCAGGATCGGGATCGACAAACACCGGGCGCAATCCGGCGTGGACAATTGCCAGAACGGAGGCGATAAAGGTGTTGGCCGGTACGATGACACCATCATTTTTCTTCAGTTTTCCCATCTCCACCCATGCAGAAAGGATTAGCCTAAGGGCATCAAGGCCGGTGCTTACGCCTATGGCATGAGACGCCTGACATGCTGTTGCAAGTGATTCCTCGAAGAGCTTCACCTCGACGCCCCCGATGTATCGGCCGGAATCAATTACGCGTATGGCAGCGTTGTGCAGTTCCTCGATGTAATTGCGGTTGACGTCGGAAAGATCCAGAAATGGGAATCGGACTTGTTTCATGATCGGATGTTTTTTTGATTTTTTGCCGGTTGCCGGAGCGAGATATAGTCAGTGTAGTCGCGGATGTAGTCGCTTTCATCGTAATCTGTGTCGCAAAGTGTGAGAACCACACATCCCGACGAGAAGTTGTTGAGCAAACGCCACAATCCGGCCGGAAGCAACAGTGCGGTAGACGGATTGCGGAGTGTGAAAATTCGGGTTCGGTATCCGTCAGTCACTTCAACATCGAAACATCCTGATGCTGCAATCAGAATCTCGTTCATTTTGTAATGTGCGTGGGCGCCACGGACCGATCCCGCCGGAATGTCGTAGATGTAAAACATCCGTTTTATTGTCAGCGGAAAGTCTGCGTTGCTTTCGGCAACAGTCAGCGATCCGAATCCTTTGGTGGGATATGAAGGCAGACTTATCAGTCTGGCATCGTCGACCGAGATGTCAATCCGGACTGTTTTATTCATTCGGCTCTATGTTTTAGGAATGTTGCGAAGTCTCTGATATAGTCGTCGGGGTCATATGGTGTTGAGGCGACAATCAGCGCGGTTGCGTTGGTTGTGAAGTTGATCAGCTGTCGCCATGTTGCCGGAGGTACGAGAAGACCTGTGTCAGGACGTTCCATGCGGAAATCTGTCTGCGATCCGTCGCTTCCGAAAGTTGTGACCGTAAAACTTCCCGACAGCGGAACTATCAGTTCTGTAGAGCGGAAGTAGGCATGCCCCTCGCGGTTTTCGCCATAGGGGATGTCATTGAGCCAGTAGCAGCGGGCCGGAGTGAACGGAATTGTTTCAGGCGATTCGATTACGGCCAGATTGCCACGAATGTCTCCGATCCGTTTTATTTTGACCAGGCGTGGTTTACTGCAGTTCATCAGTTGCGAGATTTAGGAGATAGCGGCCATAATCGTTTGCCGACATTTTCATGGCGAGCCGGCGCAGCTGGTCTGCGTCGATCCATCCTTTCCTGAACGCGATTTCTTCGAGTGACGCCACCTGAAATCCCTGACGGCGTTCGATTGTCGCAATGAAGTTTGACGCTTCAGCGAGAGAATCGACAGTCCCGGTGTCGAGCCAGGCAAAACCGCGTCCGAGACGTTCGACACGAAGATTATCCATGCGGAGATAGGCTTCGTTGACTGATGTTATCTCAAGTTCTCCGCGGGGGGAGGGACGGATGCCGGCTGCAATTTCCACGACTGAGTTCGGATAGAAATAGAGTCCGACGACGGCAAGATTCGATTTTGGTCTGGCGGGTTTTTCCTCGATTGAAACCGCTTTGTCGCAGCTGTCGATCTCGACAACGCCGAAACGATGGGGATCGGTCACCGGATAGGCAAACACCGAGGCTTGTCCTTTTTCAGCAAGTCCGGCAGCGCGGAGCAGCATTCCGGTGAATCCCTGACCATAAAAGATGTTGTCGCCAAGCACAAGGCATACGGCTTCGTCGCCGATAAATTCCCGGCCGATGATGAAAGCCTGCGCCAGTCCCTCCGGACGTGGCTGTTTGGCATAATGGAATCTGATTCCGAGTTCTGATCCGTCGCCGAGCAGACGCCGGAACGAAGGCAGATCGTCGGGGGTCGAGATGATCAGGATTTCCTTTATTCCGGCCAGCATCAGTGTAGAGACCGGATAGAAAATCATCGGTTTGTCATAGACGGGAATTAGTTGCTTGGAGATGCCGCGTGTGATGGGGTAGAGACGGGATCCGGAACCTCCGGCAAGAACGATACCTTTCATGATTCGGGCGCTTTATCGGTTTGAATACATTTTGTCGTAGTAGATCCGGTAGTCGCCGGAGGTGATGCGGCGCACCCATCCCGGATTGTCAAGATACCACCGGACTGTTTTCTCAATGCCTTCGTCGAAAGGCGTTTCCGGATACCATCCGAGTTCCGTCGCGATTTTAGTCGGATCGATTGCATAACGCATGTCGTGTCCCGGACGGTCGGTGACATATGTGATCAGGCTGTAGTCGATATCCTCGACCGGATGGCTCAGCAATTCGCGGTAGGCTGGCTCGGAGTCCATGATCTGCCGGACGATGTCAATGACAGTTTTGACGATAGTTATGTTTTGTTCTTCATTAAAACCGCCGATGTTGTATATTTCACCTATGCGGCCGTTTCTGAGAACCATGTCTATCGCTTTTGCATGATCGTCGACATACAGCCAGTCGCGCACATTCTCACCTTTGCCGTAGACTGGAATTTTCTTCCCTTCGAGAATGTTGTTTATGATCAACGGAATGAGCTTTTCAGGGAATTGGCATGGGCCATAGTTGTTGCTGCATCTGGTGATATTTACCGGAAGTCCGTAGGTTTCGCCATAGGCAATCGTGAACAGGTCGGCTGATGTCTTTGACGCCGAATAGGGCGATCTGGGCGCGAGTGGCGTGTTTTCTGTGAAAAAACCGTTTCCGAAAGTCTGTAGGTCTGTCCGGTTTTTTGCAACGGCCATGACCTCATCCGACACTTCGAGCGGACGGGGGGTGTCATAGTCGCGTGAGAGGGAGCCATAGACTTCATCGGTGCTGATCTGAAGAAAACGGTGTCCGGAGCGATAGATGGGTTTGCCGTTTTCGTCGTGCCTGATAAGCCACGCACAACGGCAGGCCTCAAGCAGATTCTGTGTGCCGAGAATATTTGTCTCGAGAAAAATCTGAGGTCCGGTAATCGATCTGTCGACATGTGTTTCTGCCGCGAAGTTGACAACAAAGTCGGGATCGAATTCATCCAGAATGCGTTTGATCAGTTTTTCGTCACGGATATCTCCCCGGATGAATTCCACATTGTCATGTTTCAATTCTTCCGACAGATTCTCGAGATTGCCGGCATATGTCAGTGCGTCGAGAATAAGAATATTCGCTTCATTGCCATGCTTGCGAAGCAGATATCTGACAAAATTGGCGCCGATGAATCCGGCACCCCCGGTGATAAGATAACGACTCATGATGGAGTTCCTGGGTAAAGTTTTGGGGGAGTTTGTGTTGAAAATATCGTAGGAGAGAGGGTCTGGCTGCACTGCTATTTTTTGTTGCAGCAGTTCGAGTTGCTATTGTCTTTTTTGCATTCTGTCTTTTTGTCGCCGCAATTGGATTTTTCCTTGGAGCATGCCGATTTGCTGTTTTTTTTGCTGCATTCTCCCGCGGATTTTTTGCAACAGCCGCTCTGGCTGTCTTTTTTGTGGCAACCTCCTGATTTTTCGCATGATTTTTTTGCTGTCTTGTCTGAGACAGTCGCCGTATAACCGATTTTTTTCAGAGCCTCGGCAAGCTTCTCCGGGCTTGTTTTTTCGGGGTCGTAAGTGACGGTTACAAGCTGGTCGGCAAGTGAGGTCGCG
>JAIDXA010000327.1 GCA_029058705.1 Paramuribaculum sp.
ATGCTCCTTCTTCAACTCGCGGAATTCGCTCAAAAAATCCTCTCAGTCTTAATTTGATTTAAACCCAAACACTCTCTTGAATCCGACTATAATACGAAATGCCGATCAGCGTCTTGATGCAATTTTATCGGCGATGGCCATTACGTTTGAAGGGGGACGCCCTGCTTCATATTCCGATTTCATGAATTCCATGAACGGGGCCGAATGGCTGAAGAATCTGTGATATCCGCGACAGAGATAATTCAGTCCATGTTCACCGTCGGAGGTGATGCAGAAACGGTTTTTCGGACATTCGCCGTTGCAGATGTCCGTGAACCGGCATTCAAGACACTGACGGGGTAAAGTGCTGCGTTTTGAAATTCCGAACGATGTCTGTTTTTCTCCGGCAATCATCTCGACAAGCGACTGCGACCGAAGGTTGCCGAGCTTATATTCCGGAAAAACAAAGTGGTCGCATGAATACACATCGCCGTTATGTTCCATTACCGCAGCATGTCCGCAGGAGCGTCCCAGCGAACAGACCCCCGGTTCTTGTCCGGCCCAGTTGGCCAGGGTTGCATCAAATAACTGAATGAATGTCGACCCTACGTCATGTCGAACCCATTCGTCGAAAATCGTGCAAAGAAACTCTCCCCATTGTCCGGGTCTGACAGAGTAATCGGCAACAGGAATCTCTTGACCGGTGTCGGTGGCCGAAGCGAGATGGCGTCCGTCGGAATGAGGGAGGATTCGTTCAACGATCGGTGTGAACTGTATGTAGCGGCATCCTATATCTTTGAAGAATTGATAGAATTCGAGTGGGTGGCCGGCGTTATGGTCATTGACAACTGCCATGGCATTCCATTCAACCCCATGTTTGTTGAGCAGGTTTATACCCTGCATTACTTTGCTGAATGACGGGGCGCCTGTCCGTGTGCGGCGGTATTTGTCATGAAATTCGCGCGGCCCGTCTATTGATATTCCGACGAGCCAGTTGTTGCGTCTGAAGAATTCACACCATTGGTCGGTCAATAACGTTCCGTTTGTCTGGATACAATTTTCGACCAGCATCCCTTTGCCATATTTTCTCTGCAGCGCGAGGGCTTTTTCGTAGAAGCCGACCGGACGCATCAGCGGCTCTCCGCCATGCCATGTGAACAGCGCCTGCGGCATAGCCTGAGCCTCAAGATATTTGCGTATGAACGTCTCCAGCATTTCATCCGACATGTTAAAGACGCGTTTCTTGTTTTCATCGCGGTAGAGATTGCTCTTTTCAAGATAGTAGCAGTATGCGCAATTGAGGTTACAGACACTTCCGACAGGCTTGGCCATCAGATAAAGCGGACGGGCGAATGGAGTTGCGTAATTGTTCATGATCAGAAGCCGCGAGGGCATATGGTTTGCGTATGCAAAGATAATCAAATGTCCATGAACTTTGCCGTCGCGGCATTAAAAAATCCGGACGGGTCGTTTCTTGCGGCCCGTCCGGAAATTGGGAATATAATGTCGGTTAGTCAACAGGTCAGTCTTCCATGTCGCGAATGACGATTGATCCTCCGCGACGGTGGGTCAACGGTTCTTTGAACGCTTCTGTCATGGGAAGTGTCCTCATTGTACGGCTGACACCACGTGATTTTACAACAGACATGTTGTTTAACGATGGTTTGGTCCCGTTGCTCGCCCAGCTTATCGCTACGCTGCTCAGATAATCGGCCGTTGTTCCGAAATCGCCGGGATAGATCGGGCTGTCATCGACTTCAAGATCAGGTTTGAATCCGTTGGAGTAATCGCGGAATCCTTTGGCGTTTTCGCAATAGAATGTAATCGGATAGAAATCGAATGAGTAGTTGTTGATCTTTTTCCTCCAGCCTTCCATTCCGACATTTTTACCGTTGGTTGTTGTTCCGATGAGGTTGACTTTGATGTCGAGACCGCGCAGGCCGTTGATCAGAAGTTCGCTGGCAGAAGCTGTGTTGGCAGTACCGATAACATAGATTTGATTGAGTCCGAGGGATTTGTCAAGCGCTTGAGCAATCGGCTCGTAGTTTTGGTTGATTTCCGGATTCTCGGCAATGCCGATACGGTATTCTCCGACTTCGCCGGCGTCTGAACGCCTTTTGTTATAGGTGGTCTTGACATAAATTTCGCCTTTATGTGCCTGTCCGGCGATCAATGTTCCGAGAACGGTGCTGGAAACCACGTGGCCTCCGTTGTTGTAACGCAGGTCGACGATCAGTTCGTCAATGCCCTGTGATTTGAACTGGCTGAACACATTGATCAGTTCTGCATCATAGTCGCTATGGAATCCCATATAGAGCAGATAACCGATTTTCTTACCGTTGTCGGTTGTGATTACGTCCCATTTGTATATCGCCGGGTCAACGAATGTTTCCTTGCCGATAAGTACCGAGGCGACCCTGTTGGAGATCTCTGCGACACCGTTGACAAATTTGACGCTGTTCAGGTCGACAGTGACGTTGCCGTTCAGAACCGAGTTGCCGAGTGACTGATAGTTGGTCGTCGTTACGGCTACTTTGTTTACTGTCTGAATGAAATCGCCTCGTTTCACGCCGGCTTCGTCGGCCGGGGAGCCGGGAATCACATACATTACGGCAAAACCGCATGGGTCGTCATCGTTAGGTCCGAGGATCGTCGGGATGATCATAACTCCGGATCCGGAGAAAGACTCGCCGGCTGAACGAGATATCGGAGCGTTGCTCTGGATATTGCTGTAGTAGCCCTGTCTTTTACCGTTTACCCAATAGCCGTCGTCATGGTTGATGTCGTTGAACGATGCCACACCGTCGAGTACGGACGTGAGGAACAGATCGTAGTCGAGGCTGTAGTCGAGTCTCAGTTCGGGGAGCTGCTCGTTCCACAGATAGTATGTCTCCATCATTTCATAGATCCATTTGTTTACTTCGCGATAACGGCCATTGCCTTTTTCAATGAATCCGTCACCTTGGCGAATCGTAAGTTCACATGGATCAGCATAGCCTTCGACACGGATTGTGACAGTAGCCGAACGGCCCATGTCGCCTTCGTTGGGAGCCACGTTGATGCGGAGCGATGAGGTGCCTTTGCCTCCTTTTACAGTAAGAAGTTCACACCATTTTTCGCTGCTTGTGGCAGTCCAGGCTGCCGGAGCGTCGAATTCGTAGACAAGGAGTTCTCCATCGATTGCTGCATCGTTGATTTCCTTCCATTGTGCATTTTCGATGCCGTTGCCTGAAATGGTGGGGGTGTCATCGTCGCTGCATGAGGTGAAACCTGCCGAAAGTATGGCAATGCCCATTGCGAGCATCAGATTCCACAGTTTTTTTGTCTTGAACATTATTATTCTTGTTAGTGTGCTGTTTATTTAAGCTTGTTGATGAAGTTTTCGCGATATTGACGGAATTCGTTTCCATTGATGGCTTTTACGACTTTCACCGCGGGCATTTTGCCGATCGTGCGCAGGTTTTTGGTCGATTTGCTGTCGGCCTGACGGGTCAGGACAATGTCTGAATAAGCCTGGAAATGGACAACGTCGGGCGAGAACCATCCCGATCCGGGGCTGTACATGGTGGGATAGGTTGTTCCTCCGTTCGCACCGATATCATGGAATGTTCCCTTGACAGTAACCGTGTTTCCGTCTTCAGAGACAATGACGTCGAAGTCGTCGCTCGGGAAATTCATTGCTACAGATCCGTTGGCTGTCTCGCGGAAGCCTGCCCCCTTGATGTAGGCTGCGGCATTGTTGACCAGACCCATGTTCCAGCTCTTGTCATAGGCGTTGGGCACTTTGATTTTCTCCTGGTTGTTTTCGTCTACGTAGAACTCGATGAACCATTTTGGGCCGTAGTCAGCAAACGGATTTGCTGATGTAGTTTCGGAAGGTGAGAGATACGGGAATTTTGATTCCGGACCGAATCCAAGCGCAACCAGACGGTTTTTTGATGAGTATTCGGAGATTGTGGCATCATTGACACCGGTTGTGATGGTGACGGGGAACGTTATGGTCGCACCGCTTTCATCTGTTGTCGATGCAATGTAACGGCCTGGCATGTTCCGGCGCACCGCACCACCGGTCTGTGGCATCGCCTCGGTTGTGAACACGCGGTAGTCAGTCGTTGCGACATACTCGTCAGTGCGTGCGTATATGGCAAACACATATTCGGTTTCGGGTTCGAGATCGTTTGTCTCGAATGTGAGACCGTCGGTCGACAATATAGCATCAAGCTGAGCGGCGGAGCAGACAACTCCATTGTTGAGAATGACGTCTTCCATTGTATTTCCGTTGCCGAGCACTCTGTCGACTCCGTCTTTAGTCCAGAATCCATATCTGACTTCAACGGCATTGCTTGCCTTGACATTGTAAGCGATTGTGTTCCATGGAGCGGCTACCGAAGGAGTGGTTTCGGTGATGGTAAGAGTCGGAGCGGGGCCTGTAGGCTCGCCGGTGATGAAGTCGATACGTTTTACTTTTTCGCGTCCTTCAGCATCGAATCCGACGATACCTATTACATACTGGGAATTCGGGATAAGGCCGACGTTCTTGATTGTGGCAGACCCGCTATAGGCTCGTTTGATCGCATTGGTCGAGTCATCCCAGTGGCCGATGATCATGAAACGGGTCTGTTGCTCTCCTTCAAGAGCTGTATAGTCCCATTCGCTTTTTATAAGGACGACGACACGGTAGTCGGTTATTTCCGGATCGGGGGTTATGTTGATGGTTGCAGTGGTTGAAGTTGTGGAAACGGTGACGTCAAGGTCATAAGGCGACTCTTCGGCGCGACGTGTGTCAAATTTGACGCACTGGAACTGATCAGCAATAACTTTTCCTTCGTCGTTGAGGGGAGCTGCCATGATGAGGAATGTGGTTGCGGTGTGAATATGAACGTCTTCACCGATGCCGTTGGCGTCTTTTCCGAATTTGTCATATGCGAAATCCGCCGATTCCGTTATGACAAGGCCGAATGTTTCAAGGTACAGCTCCGGAGTGACTTCAGCGATTGAGCTGAGGATCGCTTTGACTGCTTCATAATCGTTTTCGCGGACAACAAGATGTTTCACCTTTGTCGCGCCTTCCGGCATTTCCACGTGATAGGCAAAGTCGGTAAAGCCTATTTTGTTGAGGGTCACCATGTCGGTATAGGGTATGTCTGTGTTGACTTCAGTCGAAACGATCTCGCTGTAGACATATGGATTGATTTTGCGGACAGCTGTATAGATGACAAATTCTTTGCCGCCTTCAACCTCGGGTGTGGAAATTTTGGCAGTGCCTTTGTCAAGCATGCCGTTTGTGCCTTCGTTGAAAATGGCTTCGGCTGATTCGGGAGCGTCTGCGCCTTTTTCAGTGATGATATAGGCATAGTCTGTTCCATCGGCCGATTCAATGGAGAATGAAACAGATGAACGCTGCACTGACGTCACTTTAACGGAGACGGTGGGCGGCTGAATGATTTCTGATGCGTTGTCGTCATCGCTACATGACGACAGCATAAAGCCCGTCATGAGCAACACGGCGGACAGAAAGCGTGGGAAAAACTTACGCATAGTTGTTGAAGAATTAAGGATGAATGATTGATTAGTGATACTGATATCTATGTTTTGGTTGCAAAAGTAATAAATTAACAGGAAAAGTGCGACATATTGTGTTTGTTTTTTTTTGTTTATGTCGTTTGCTGACGGATAAACGTGATGTAGGGCGGAAACCGTTAGCCGGGAAACATAAATCGTCCGGAACTGCATGTTGGCGGTTCCGGACGATCGGTATGTTATAATCTGTTTGTATTTAGTAGGGGACTAAATCTGAGAAATTTTATGACTTGTGGCGGTTTTTATTGTTCTGACTCAGGGGCCTGGTCAATCAGATCCATGAATTCGTCAAGTTGAGGAGTGATGATGATTTCGGTGCGGCGGTTTCGCTGGCGTCCGGTTTCGGTGTCGTTGTCGGTAAGCGGATGGAATTCTCCGCGTCCGGCAGCCGAAAGACGCGACGGATCAATACCGAAATCGTTTTGCAGAACCTGCACTACCGACGATGCGCGCAATGCCGAAAGATCCCAGTTGTTGCGGATGTTTGTGCGGGTGATGGGGACATTGTCGGTATTTCCCTCGACAAGCACGTCGTAGCTCTTGTAGTCTTTTATGATTTTGGCGATCTTGCTGAGGGTTTCCATCGCGCGGTCGCTGATCTCATAGCTTCCTGATTTGAAAAGCATGTTGTCGGCTAATGAAATGTAGACAACGCCCTTGAGAACTTTGACATCTACGTCACGCAGCTCGTCCTTGTCGAGCGACCGGGTCAGCTTGTTGGTAAGTGCCATCAGAAGGGAGTCTGATTTAGATTTTGCATCGACAAGCTGCTTTATGTAGGCGTTGGACTCGTTGATCTGATCAACAAGTTTGGAGATGTTGACATTGCCTTGCTGGTTTTGCTGAAGACTCTGGTTGAGCGAACCCTGCAGCGCGGCATAACTGCGTTTCAGGTCTGAATTCGTCCGCTTTGCTTCCGTGAGCATGTCGTCGAGGGATTTTGCCTTGGCGTTGCACTCGGCTAATGAAACCTGCGATTCGTGATATTTGGATGCAAGTTCCGAATACTGGCTCTGCAGAGCGGTGTATTTCTTGTTGCTTGTGCAACTTGTTGCCAGAACCAGAACGGTCAGAGCGGCGGTCGGGATAAAATGGCGTAGTTTCATGTGATTTATAAATGGGGGTTATGTTTACCTATATTATATATGACGCGGTCGGCGTGGAAAAGTTTAACGGAGTCATGCAGATTTTGATGATGCATTGATATATAAAAATGCCGATCGGCAATTGAGCGGACCGGCGGTAATTTTCTAGCGGTCATGACCCGATGGCCTCTGTAACCGCTTTCGGAGTAGGATTGACAGCCACAATCTCGCCATCTGGATCAATGAGGTAAGACTGAAGGCCGCTGCCCAGATTGAAAGCGCGAATGACATCTGCTTCCTGGCGGGCTGACACTTTGAATTGTTGCGCTTCGTTGAGTCTGTCTCTGCGCACTATCTCACGAAAAAGGCGCGATCCGCGATCTAAATTGATCTGCATCAGACAGAGCCGTTTGCTGTCGGTTGCGGCCGCAAGGCGGTCGAAATCGTGGGCGGCGATTCTCGATTCGGCATCGTAGGCTGCCCAGAAATTCACCAGGACATAACGTCCCTTGATGTCGCTGAGGTTCATCTCTGAACTGTCGGATGCGTTGACCAGCGCGAGCTCGGGAGCAGCAAAGCCTTTTGAGGCTCGAAGGTCACGTGCGCTACGCGACGAAACGGTGAAAAGCAGAACGGCGAAGAGCGCAATGATTGTCATTGGTTTCTTCATTACATTCTTTTTATGTTACACTTAAGGCGCGATACGTCCCGACCGTAAGTTTACGGTTAATGGAACGGGGTCTCGGCCCTGCCGATTTTCGGCTTCCGGTCCAACTCTATGGCCCGGCGATCGTCATAAAAACGGTGCAAAGTTACAAAAAGATTGTATATTAGGCAAATATTGCGCTTTCTGCCCGTCGGTGAAGCTCCTGTCGGTTGCGCCAATGCCGCTTGTGGAGCGGGATCGGCTCGTTTTGTTAAATTTAGTTAACCGGATGGCTATTTAGGGAAATAAGAGGCGTTTTTGAGGGTTTGCAGGGAGTTGTAGAATGTGGGGCGAAGTGTTGATTCGATGGTCGAATCCGGGTTGGCGGAGAGATAGGATCTGACGATTCTCATGCCGATGAATCGCCCGACGCGTCCCGGGGCGGCGGGATTGACTGCCGGTGTTGACGGGGCAGGGCGGACAAGTCTGTCGGCCGTTGCCAGATCTGTCGAAAAAAGCATATCCGTCGAAACGAGACGTTGCCAGATGGCGCTTTCGTTCTGAGTGACCCAGTCCATTTCGGAGTCGTCGTAGCCGAGGAGTTCTGCTGGTGGCTCTGAGGGCAGGGCAGTGGCCACGGCGTTCATGACGGCTCCTTCGTAGAGCAGCCGCGACAGAACGGTCGGATTGTCCGTTGCGGTGTAGGGGTAGGTTGTCGCGATAAGTGCCTCCGCCACGTCTGCTGCTATCCGCGACGCGGTTTTCTGCGACCGGATATGGCTTTCGAACGATGCGTAGCCCGGATAGTCCGGTCCGAGGTAATGGTTGAGCCCGATGAGAATGACCGAGTCGCAGACCATGACCGACTGCCGGTAGGGGGTGGCGATGCCGAAGAAGCGCGCCGGAAACCTTACCGATGGCAGTTCCGAGGCCATGTTCCGGCGCATTAAGCCAAGCTGGCTCTCAGTCCGGTCGAGCGGACCGAGCCGCCGGTCGATGTCGGGAGCGAACACCTGTTGCGCGTCGGATGAGCGGTAGGCTTCCATTATTTCACGGGGCGACTGTTGTCCGAAGAGCGGAGCCATTGCCTTCAGGGCAGGGCTGAAGGAGTCGGTCAGCTCACGTGTGTTTGCCGGCGCGGCAGTGTCGAGCCGTTCGATCACGATTTTTTCCGGATGGCTGCACGAACAGAGCATCAGCGGAATGAATGACAGGATACAGACACCAATATTGTGTCCGGATTTTCGAAATAGCCGCATTTGGATCAGATTATTTTTCCAAAATTACTCATAAAAGGGAACAGACGCACGTTTTTTAATATATTTTTGTGTTTATCAGTTATATTTCATAGATTTGTGCATGGAAAACAGAAGTCTGAGAAAATGGCTGGTTTCACTTTTAATGGTGATTCCGCTGATTGCAAAAGCTAATTTGATATGGCCGTCTCTATTCATCGTCGAGACGTACTATTCATGGTATGTGATCCTTGCCGGGCTGTTGGTTGAGACCATCGCTGCCCGCATATTCTTAAAGACCGGATGGCTTAGGTCGCTGGGGGTGATGTTGTCGGTCAATGCGATATCGGCTGTTCTCGGGATATTGCTCATTCCTCTCAGCGGTGTTTTGGTTGAAGTGCTGATGTTGCCGTTCGGTGGCGGCACATTTGACATTTCACACTGGATTCTTGACTACGTTTTTGCTGCATTGGCCAATACATGCGTTGAAGGCCTGTCCATGAAGCTGATATTCAAGTATCCTTTCAAAAAGGTTTTCTGGTGGCTGCTTGCTGCCAACTCAGTCAGCATTATCATCTGCTGTGTTGTACCGTTGATTCAGTAGGATCATCGGCAATCCGTAAGGCCACGTTCCCCGGCTGATTGTAGCGGAGTCAGGCAGCGCAGATCGGTTGTCCGGTGTTTTTTATCATGCACCGAACGCAACCGAATTCGATTTTTTATGTATCTTTGTGGCGAAAAATCGGCCGAATGAAATTGATCGCCCGCATAGCTGTCATAATTGCCGTCCTTTTTGGCGGCAACATTTCAGAAGCTGCCAGAAAGGCAGCCTCCGAATTCGTCATAGTGATTGACGCCGGTCACGGCGGCCATGATGCAGGCGCCCTCGGTGCTGTCACCAACGAAAAAAACATAAATCTGGCAGTGGCCCGCTTGCTTGGGCAGAAACTGTCGCGGGAATCGGGAATAAAAGTCGTCTATACCAGAACTGACGACCGATTCGTTACCCTTCAGAACCGTGCCGACATCGCAAACAAAGCCGGTGGAAACCTGTTTGTGTCCATCCATACGAATTCAGTAGACCTGAACGCAAAAAACCGGTCGTCGGTCCACGGGTCTGCTGTCTATACACTTGGGCCTGACAAGACTGATGCAAATCTTGCAGTCGCAATGAGGGAAAACTCTGTAATGAAGCTTGAACGCGACTATACTTCGACATATATGGGCTTTGACCCGTCAAGCGCTGAAAGCTATATTATTTTCGAGTTGAGCCAGAACAAATACATGCAGCAGAGTCTTGTCGCAGCAAAATCCGTATGCAGTCGGCTCGCATCCGTTGCCGGCCGGAAGAACAACGGAGTCAGGCAGGCCAATTTCTGGGTGCTTCTGAAAACAGCCATGCCATCGATGCTTGTGGAGCTCGATTTCATATGCAATCCCGCTGAAGAAAAATTCATGGCTTCGGAAGCTGGCCGTGAGAAGCTGGCTGAAGCGCTCTTCCGCGGTATAATGGACTACCGGAAAAGTCTTGGCGGAAGCGTGTCCTCAGCCGGAGCTGCCGTTCAGCCGGCATCGAATAAAACCGCAAAAGCGGCGTCCGAGCCTTCAGCTGTGGAAAATCACAGAACGTCAGACGGCAAGATCGTCTATCGCATTCAGTTTGCCACATCCAATCGCCGGCTGACCGATGGAAGCCCTGAATTCAAAGGGCTTGATCCGGTCGGTTGCTATTGTGAAAAAGGAATCTATAAATACACCTACGGCACTTATGCTTCCATGCGCGAAGCCGCGTCAGATCTGAAAATGGTGAGAGCGCTTTTTCCTGATGCGTTTTTGATCAAGACGGTCGGAGATTCCAGGATACAGTGAAGTTTTGAAAATGAACAAAATAACCAAATAAAACTTGTTATTATGACAGGAGCGGCCCTCTTCCGACGCGAATTGCTGACGGGAGGCTGCATGAAAAAAAGTCAAACACTAATTCATTTAGGAAAAGATAATGAAACGTCCTCCAAAAACATTTGTCATCGGACTGTCAGTCCTGCTCGCTCTTTTAGTCGTCATTGTCGGAATCAATTTCCTCAAGGGAGTCAATATGTTCAAAGCCGCGAACTACTACTATGCTTCCTATACCAATGTCGCCGGTCTGAATCTGTCAGCTCCTGTAACAATCAACGGCTACAAAATCGGTATAGTCCGCGAAATCGAATATGAATATGATAATCCGGGACACATCAGGGTCGAGCTCAGTCTCGACAAAGCGCTCCGCCTGACAAAAGGAACAAAAGCGGTACTCGTTGCCGACATGCTTGGAACGTCGACCATCCAGCTTGTAATGGGATCGGAAAAAGACTATCTTGAAGTCGGCTCACAGCTGACCGCGCAGCAGTCGGGCGGCTTGATGGACAATGTCAGCAATGATCTTCTCCCCGGAATAACGGCAATGATTCCTAAAATAGACTCTCTGCTGACCGCGCTGACTGAGGTGGTTTCCAATCCTGCCATCGGAACTTCGCTGGATCATCTGAATGCGACGCTCGTAAGTCTTGAAGGAGCGAGCCGTCAGCTCAACGGACTGATGGGGTCGATGCCCGGAATCGTCAGCGATGCCGGAGCGACCATGACAAACGTGCGGTCTATGTCAAATAATCTCAACACGATCTCCGGAGACCTGACCTCTGTTTCCGCCTCGCTTAAAAACATGCCGCTCGATGCGACTATGCAGAATGTGCTTGAAGCTTCCAGGTCGCTCAATGAAGTTCTCGCGAATCTCAACAATCCGAATTCATCGTTGGGGCAGCTCATGAACGACCGTCAGCTCTATGACAATCTCTCGAATGCATCAGCGAGCCTTGACTCTCTCCTGATAGATGTCCGCAAAAATCCCAGACGCTACATCTCGTTGAAGCTGTTCTGAGGATAAACATTATTTACGCGGTTTTGCACATAACCGTACGGAGGCCGGTCCCGACTGATTTTGTCCGGGTCGGCTTTTTCTATGTCCGTATGCTGAAAGTTTCCCGTTTTTCCGCACCAAAACGCCATTCATGTGGTGTTGGGCTCTATTTAGATTTGTTATAAATAGGCAAAGCCTGTCCCAGTTGTCCGGACGGCGTGTTTTCTAAGAATAATTAACGGTTTAGCAAATGGCATACATTAAAGTGATACTTTAAGTATGATTGTGTTGTTTTAATGCAATGACTAACATATCAGCTTGTTGTGTTGTTTGTTTTGAGTTGTGGTTTAACTCGAGTTATTGACACTTTCTAATTGTCTAAAAATCAGATAGCTGTAAAATAGTTAATAATTCCAACAATTTTCGTGTTTGTTTTTCTGAAAAAATTGTCGGAAATTTGTATTGAAAAATTAGACGAATACAATTAGCGACCGACCCCTTGATGCAGCAGACCAACGATCAACTTTGGAAGAAATGTTTAGAGATCTTCGCCGACAATGTGACGGCGGAGCAATATAAAGCATGGTTTGAGCCAATACGCCAAAAAGATTTTTCAGGCAACCAGCTCACACTGTTTGTGCCCTCTCAATATTTCTATGAGAAGTTCGAACATCAGTTCATCGAGCTGCTTTCAAGCACTCTCCACCGTGTCTACGGAGAAAACATCAAGCTATATTACCAATATTATCAGGTAGGCAAAGAGCCCTCGACAGCGGTCACGCTGGCGAGTGCTAAGCCGAGTCCTGCGGCAATGCCGCGTCCGAGAGTCGGCTCTAATCCGTTCGCGCGCGAAGAGGTCGCTGATATAGACGCCCAGCTGAATCCGAGCTACAATTTCGAGAACTACTGCGATAGTGTCAGCAACCGGGTTGCCCGGACAATCGGAGAAGCCATCGCCAACGATCCTAAACAGAAAACGTTCAATCCTCTGTTTATTTTCGGCGCTCCGGGTGTTGGGAAAACCCATTTGATCCAGGCTATAGGAATCCGTATAAAGGAGGTGGCTCCGCAAAACCGGGTTCTCTACATAACGGCGCGTCTTTTCGAGAGTCAGTTCACAAGTGCCTCTCTGAAAGGTAAGGTAAACGAATTCATAAACTTCTATCAGAGCATCGACACTCTGATAATCGACGATATTCAGGACTTTATCGGAAAAACTGCGACTCAGGGTGCATTCTTCCATATCTTCAATCATCTTGTCCACAACAACAAACAGCTTGTGCTTGCAAGCGATTGCGCTCCAGGCAGCATGGAAGGTATGGAGAAACGCCTCGTCTCGAGGTTCAACATGGGTGTTGTTGCCGAACTCGAGCAACCTGACTATGCGCTGCGTCTCGATGTTTTGCATCAGAAATCCGAGCAGGACGGTGTCGAACTCCCGGAAGAAGTTGTTGAATTCATCGCCCAGAACGTGACAGGTTCAATCCGTGAACTTGAAGGCATGGTTCTCTCGATTCTTGTCCATGCTTCAGCCCTCGGGCGTGAAATTAACATTGATCTCGCCCGCAAAGTCCTTTCCCATTCGGTCAAGGTCAGCAAGCGGACGGTCAATTTCGACACGATAACCCAGAAAGTCGCAGGATATTATGATATAGATCCTGATTTGATTTTTTCAAAATCGCGGAAACGTGAGATTTCAGATGCGCGTCAAATGGTGATGTACATGGCAAAGAAACATGCCAAGATGCCGCTCAAGACAATCGGCACACGCCTGGCGCGCACTCATGCCACGGTTATCTATGCCTGCAACAATATAGAGCAGCGTCTGCCGATCGAAAAACAGTTGCAGAATGATGTTTCAGCGATCGAAAGTCAGTTGCTCGGCTGATCTCCTCCTATGGATTTCACCTGTCATCAGACGACAGTTTTTTGCGCTTCAATAAAACAACGGTGTGGCCTCATCACGTGATTGAGGCCACACCGTTGTTTTCAGCCGATCCGGACTGTTTTTCTGATTGCTTTCAGAAGTCAAACAGAATCAGGGCCGATAGGAAAAATCCGGAGTTTTTGATGCGTACCGGCGGAGCCGCGCTGGAAATTTCTGCAATGTCGGTCAGCCCGAACCGGTAGCCGCCGCTGACCTGAAGTATATTTGCAACATCGACACCGATCCCGACGTCCCAGCCCGGCTGAATCCGTTTGACCGAGATTTCGCTCTTCTTTGGTGAGAGATGGCACAAGATCGTCGGTCCGGTCAGTATCATCGGAGCGACAAGATTTGATGTCGCAGGCAACCAGAACTTGTATTTCAAATGGATGGGGATTTCAAGGTAGTTTCTTCCGAAGTCGATTGTTTCCGCATCCGGAGTATGTTTGCGCAAACGGGTGTTTATTCTGTTGTAGAGTATCGATCCGTCAAAAGCCAGACCACACGATTTCATTTGATATTCAATTGTCAGCCCTCCACGGAATCCGCTTCGGTTGACTGGCTCGTATCCGTTGGTGTTGGCCACGGTGACTCCGGAAAAGCTGCCTCCGAAGTTGAAACCGTAGCGGAGCTGTGCGGCGCTCTTCGTCGGCGCTATCGACGAAAGTGCAGAAATCAAGATTAAATACAGGTATTTGTTCAGCCTCATATGTCAATGTTTTTCGAAATGGACAATTATTGTATTTTTTTCTGCCATGCCGGCAACGGGCCGTTATTTGATCAGACGTCATGCCTGCATAGTGAACGATTATGCCGGCAGTTCTGTTTTGTTTATGGCAGCAGGGGAGATCGGCTGTCTTCAGTTGGCTGCATGGGTCAGCAAGGCATCGTTTTTCCCGGGCAGAAAGTTCAATCACACTCTAACACTGAAAAACTATGTCAAGTCAGAAATTGATAGAATCCTCCGGCAATAGACGTGAGCCGACAAACAAGAAAGTCACATTGGGTGTCATAATCTTTCTGGCCGGAATTGTAGCCGGCGTGATCGGGCTTTGCGTGGCTCTCAGGGTTATTTTCTATATCGGGCTGGCGGTCGCTTTGGTCGCAGCCGTTGCGATTGTCGTAGGAATAATCACGCTACGGCGTCGGTTCGACGGCGACGACTGATTCCGTTTGTTTCTCCATGCCGAAAAATCAGACTCGCCTGCCAACCGGGCGGGGGCTGCAGGCGAGTCGTTGTCTTTATGGCCGGAGGCGCTGTGTGGAGAACGATGATTTGTCCCGTTGTCCAGACACGCGGCTGGCTTATTTTTTGTTAACCTTGTTGTAGCGCTCGTTGAGACCCTTGATGACTTCCTGTGTGATGTCAAGAGCGGGATTGAAATATACGCCGGCAGCCTTGAACAGGATTGCATCATAGCCCTTGGTCTTGTTGTATTCCTTGATGAACGCTTCGATCGAATCGTTGAGCTGTTGCTGCTGCTGGGCCAGTTCGATCTCGGTGTTGCGCTGGAGATTTGCCAGATGATTCTCGGCGTCCGACTGCATCTTCTGAAACTTCATGACGTCTGCCTTGTAACTCTCTTCAGTCAGATAGCCGTTGGTTTTCATTTTCGAATCGATGCTTTTACCGAAGTTCTGAAGCTCGTTCTGGCGCGACTGTTGCGCGGCTTCCAGTTTGCTGTATGCTCTGACTGCCGACTCTTTCAGATCCTTGGCAAAGTTGTAGTTGGCGGTGACTGAGTCGCCGTCGATGTAGCGGATCTTTAGAATCTGCGCTTCGGCAGCCTGAGTGGCTGTGCTGTCGGGGGCTGCGGACTTGGAGTCGTTTTGTTCTTCGTTGCCGTTGCAGCCCCGGATTATGGCGGCAGCCAGTAATGCACCAGTTGAGAGAGTTGCAAAAATAAGCTTTTTCATTGTCTGGTTGAAAAAATGATAGATAGACTGTTTTTGACAGTAGTTTATCGTTATTGTTTTATTTTTTTCTCATGCGCACTCCTGCCATGCTTTTTGAGCTGGGGGAGATCATGGGCATGCCCTGACGGGAATTTGCCGTTTTTAACAAATAGAACCTTTACGCCGAGCAAAACAAAGGCTGCTGCCAGCAGAACAAGAGTTAAAAATAGCGTTTTCATGCTTCAGATGTGCTTTTGCAATGCAAATATATGAAAGATGCAGAAATTTTTTGCTAAAAGTCAATTTTATTTTGTAACTTGTGGTCCTCTTAGCTCATTATTTAACATATTTTGTCGTTTCGGCCATTCGGAAATGGTTTCGATCGGCAGATGTAAGATAGATTTCTTTTATTTACAAACCGTAAAAACCATAATAGAACAACAATGAAAGTATCCGAACTAAAACCGCGCGAGGTATTCACGATTTTTGATGAAATCACCCGTATTCCCCGCCCGTCGAAGAAGGAAGAAAAAATCCGCGCCTACATTCTCGATTTTGCAAAGAAACACAATCTTGATGCGAAAACCGACGAAGTGGGCAACGTTGCCATAAACATTCCCGCCACTCCCGGTCACGAAAACGCCCCTAAGGTGATTCTGCAGGGTCACATGGACATGGTCTGCGAATCAAACGATAAATCTTTTGATTTCACGACAACCCCGATCACGACAATAATCGACGGCGATTGGGTGCGCGCTGACGGAACGACACTCGGGGCCGACAATGGAATCGGTGTCGCTGCAGGTCTTGCTCTTTTGGTCGATCCTTCTGTGACCCACGGTCCGGTCGAGGCTCTCTTCACCATGGACGAGGAGACAGGGATGACAGGCGCTTTCAACATCGGTGAAGGCATGATCGACGGCGATATTCTTATCAACCTTGATTCTGAGGACGATGCGGAGATCTTCGTTGGATGTGCCGGTGGTGTCGACACCGTCTGCACATTTACATACAGCCGCACAATGACGCCCAAGGATTTCCACTATCTCCGTCTGAGTGTGCTTAACGGACAGGGTGGACACTCCGGCGGCGATATCCATCTCGGACGCGCCAACGCCAACAAACTCCTCTGCCGCTTCCTTTTCAACGTTGCCGCCCGACATGAAATAGTCCTCTCTGAAATCGACGGCGGAAACCTCCGCAATGCCATTCCGCGTGCCGCACATGCTATCGTCGGAATCCACTCTTCGAAAAAGGACGACCTCTGCGCCATGTTCAACCGGTATGTGGCCGACATCCGCGACGAATATTCCGACATCGAACCGACCCTCGAACTTAATCTCGAAACCGTCGACATGCCCGAATTCTGTGTCGATTCCGAAACATCGCTTGCTGTTGTGCGCGCCGTCTACTCCGCGCCCCACGGAGTCGTTTCGATGAGCCGCGACCTTGAGGGTCTTGTGGAAACATCGACAAACCTCGCTTCTGTCAAAATGGCCGACGGCAACAAAATCGTTGTGACCACAAGCCAGCGCTCTTCTGTCGACAGCCGAAAATGGGACATTGCCAATCAGGTCGAAGCCCATTTCCTTCTCGCAGGTGCGGAAGTGACCCACGGCGAAGGCTATCCCGGATGGAAACCCAACATGGAATCGCCGATCATGAAAATGGCCAGCGAAGCCTATCGTGAACTCTATGGAATCACCCCCGCTATCAAAGCCATCCACGCTGGTCTCGAATGTGGTCTTTTCCTTGAAAAATATCCCCATCTCGACATGGTTTCGTTCGGCCCGACTCTGCGCGACGTCCACTCTCCCTCCGAACGAATGTATATACCTGCCGTTGAACGTTTCTACGAGCAGC
>JAIDXA010000328.1 GCA_029058705.1 Paramuribaculum sp.
GCAACCGATAGATTTGCGGTCGGACCGTTGCCGATAGTCGCCTCGACCCTGTCGCCCTGATAGTCCATCGGTTTTATTGTGTATATATTTATCTGTCCGCCCATTGTATTTCGCCCATAAAGCGTGCTTTGCGGCCCCCTCAAGACCTCGATACGGTCAATGTCGGCCATCATGAAATCGTAGGCGTTTTTGTTTAGGAAAGGAACATTATCGATTGTAAGTCCGACAGCCGAATTGTCCATGCGCGATCCGACGCCGCGGACATAGATGCTGGAAGTCATACGACTGCCATAATCAGGCATAAAAAAATTGGGAGCTACCTCACTGACGCCTTTCAACGACGAAATCGACCAGATCTCCGTCTGATGCCGATCTATCACCGTAGCCGCCAACGGCTGAAGAGAAAGATCGGTTTTCTGCTTTATCGCCGTCACAGTCACATCGCCAAGCCAACGCGTCGAATCGGACGCTGGATCGGGTTGGGGATGGACAGATGCATGTATTGCTAAAGGACTAATGAGAGACAGAGATGAGAGAACCAGCAAAGACAGATGTTTCTTACAGGACATTCGATGTGAAAAATAATTAATTCGAGCGGCAAAGTTACCACATTAGAGCAAAGTACACAACCCTTGTCACTTCTTAATGCTCGTTATTAAAAAAAATTGCTTAATTTTGCGGTCAATAAATTCGATATACCAAACACTATGGCTCAACAAGACGAAGTATTCAAAAAAATTGTATCCCACGCCAAAGAATATGGCTTCGTATTCCAATCAAGCGAAATCTACGACGGACTCTCTGCCGTCTATGACTACGGCCAAAACGGAGTGGAACTCAAAAACAACATAAAACGCTATTGGTGGGACGCAATGACCCTCCTTCATGAAAACATTGTCGGCATCGATTCTGCCATTTTCATGCATCCTACAATCTGGAAAGCCTCAGGCCACGTCGATGCATTCAACGATCCGCTGATTGACAACAAGGACTCCAAAAAACGTTATCGCGCTGATGTTTTAATCGAGGAAGCGATCGCAAAAATAGAAGAGAAGATAGAAAAAGAGGTTGCAAAAGCGAAAAAACGTTTCGGAGAGTCTTTTGACGAAGCGCTTTTCCGCGAAACAAATCCCCGCGTCTGCGAACACAAGGCAAAACGCGACGCCCTCCATCAGCGCTTTTCAGACGCTATGAATGCCAGCGACCTCAACGAACTGCGACAGATCATCATCGATGAGGAAATCGTGTGCCCGATCTCCGGAACACGCAACTGGACTGAAGTTCGCCAATTCAACCTTATGTTCAGCACCGAAATGGGCAGCACTGCCGACGGCGCGATGAAAGTCTATCTCAGACCCGAAACCGCCCAGGGCATTTTTGTAAACTATCTCAACGTTCAGAAAACAGGCCGCATGCGCCTGCCGTTCGGTATCGCCCAGATAGGAAAAGCCTTCCGCAACGAAATCGTTGCGCGCCAATTCATTTTCAGAATGCGCGAATTCGAACAGATGGAAATGCAATTCTTTGTTCGTCCCGGCGAAGAACTCAAATGGTTTCAGACCTGGAAGGAATGGCGACTCAAATGGCACAAAGCTCTCGGTCTGGGTGACGAAAAATACCGTTACCATGATCATGAGAAACTTGCCCACTATGCAAACGCAGCGACCGATATCGAATTCCAGATGCCGTTCGGTTTCAAGGAAGTCGAAGGCATTCATTCACGCACGAACTTCGACCTCTCGCAGCATGAGAAATATTCAGGCAAGAACATCAAATATTTCGATCCGGAACTGAAAGAGAACTATGTTCCCTACGTCATCGAGACTTCGATAGGCGTTGACCGCATGTTCCTTTCCGTTCTATGCTCAAGCTATGAAGAACAGCAGCTTGAAGGAGGTGACACCCGCGTGGTGCTTCATTTGCCGGCTGCTCTGGCTCCAGTGAAATGTGCTGTGCTTCCGCTTGTCAAGAAAGACGGACTGCCTGACAAAGCCCGCGAGATTGTCAACGATCTCAAATTTGATTTCGCGACGCACTATGACGAAAAAGACTCCATCGGGAAACGCTACCGCCGTCAGGATGCGATCGGTACACCCTATTGCATCACAGTAGACCATCAGACTCTCGAAGACAACACAGTCACTCTTCGTCACCGTGACACGATGGAACAGACTCGAGTGAATATAGCCGATCTCCACAAACTCATCCACGACAATGTGAGCCTGAACTCACTTCTGAGAAAACTTGCTTAAAATCATATTAACCATCTCTCCCCTTTTCCAACCAGTAAATGAAATTAAAATCATCAACCATACTGCTCATCGCAGTTGTCGGCATCCTGCTTCTTTGTGGAATGGGCGCATGCTCGACCTACAACAAAATGGTCGGGTTAGAAGAAGGCGTTGATCAGAGCTGGGGCGAAGTCGAAACCCAATATCAACGCCGCGCAGACCTGATTCCAAACCTCGTAAGCACCGTAAAAGGCTATGCGACACACGAGTCAGAAACTTTTGAGAAAGTTACTGAAGCGCGCGCAAAAGCAACGTCAATTACTCTGAATGTCGATGATTTAAATGAGGAAAACCTGGCAAAATTCCAAAAAGCCCAAAATGACTTATCGTCGGCTCTGAAATCGCTTCTGGCAGTATCGGAAAATTATCCAGACCTGAAGGCGAGCAAGAATTTCGAAGACCTTCAGGTTCAGCTTGAAGGAACCGAAAACCGTATTGCAACCGCGCGCTCACGCTACACAGAAGAAGTCAGAACCTACAACACGACAATCAGGCGCTTCCCGGCAACAATTTTTGCCGGAATGTTCGGATTTTCGACGAAACCGCAGTTTTCAGCCGAAGAAGGAGCTGCAAAAGCTCCAAAAGTTGAATTTTAAGCGAATATCCAGAAATGAAAAAATTGTTTTTTAGCGCCGCAGTTCTATTCGGATTCGGAATCAGCATACAATCATGTGGCGATTCCGACAATCAATGGAACGAATATGAAGAGTGGCGTAAGGCCAACAACGTCTGGTATGCAGAAATGCAGGCAAAAACAAATGCCGACGGGACTCCTTTTTATACACTCGTACAGCCTGAATGGTATCCCGAATCAGGATTGTTGATCCATTATTTCAACGACCGCTCTGAAACAGCCGCCAACCTACAGCCATTGATCACAAGCCAGGTCACGGTAAAATACAAAGGCTATCTTTACGATGGTTCAGGATTTGATTCAACCACAGTAGCAAGCGACAGTGTCCGCACATTCCTGCTTGCCGAGACAATCGTCGGATGGCAGGTTGCCTTAACCCAGATGCACGTAGGCGATTCATGCGAGATCATAGTCCCCTACACTATGGGCTACGGTTATCAGGGAAGCACCTCTTCTACCGGCGCAGTGGCAATTCCGCCTTATTCAGCGCTGCGCTTCAACATCGGGTTGAAAGACATTCCCGCCTACGAAATTCCGTAAAGCAATCCCCCCAAGTATAAAAGACTCCATGTCTAAATCCAGCTGTGAAGTGACCCCAAAAAGTTGGACGGGTTATTAACTATCCGATTTGAGAAAGAGTTCGGTATTGTACCGGACTCTT
>JAIDXA010000329.1 GCA_029058705.1 Paramuribaculum sp.
GATCAAAATGCCGTGCAAAAGCATAGTCGCGCGAGTCGTGGGCCGGGACTGCCATGATGGCACCTGTTCCGTAGCCGGCAAGCACATAATCGCTCACCCACACAGGGATTTTCTTGCCGGAGAGCGGATTGACGGCATATGATCCGGTGAAGACTCCGCTGACCTTTTTGTCGATCATGCGTTCGCGTTCGGTTTTATGCTTGATGGCGGCGATGTATTCATCGACAGCCTGACGCCGTTCAGGTGTTGTCACAGCATCGACATATTCGCTTTCCGGAGCGAGAACCATGAAAGTGACGCCGAACACAGTGTCGGCACGGGTGGTGAAGATCTCGAGCACGACATCGCTGCCGTCGACTGCAAACCGCATCTCCGCTCCTTCGGAACGGCCGATCCAGTTCCGCTGGGTTTCCTTAAGCGATTCGGACCAGTCGACATCATCAAGTCCGGCAAGCAGGCGTTCGGCATAGGCGGAAACGCGCAGACACCACTGATACATGACCTTCTGCTCAACCGGATAGCCTCCGCGTATAGAGACACCCTCGCTGACCTCATCATTGGCAAGCACTGTTCCAAGTTCGGCACACCAGTTGACCATCGTGTTGCCGAGATATGCGATGCGATAGTTCATCAGGACGTCGCTCTGTGACCTGGCGTCCATCGCACGCCATTCGGCAGCGGTCAGTGTCAGTTCGTCCGAGCATGCCGCACGAAGGCCTTCCGTTCCATGGGTGTCAAGATGGGCAATCAGATCGGATATGGGCATTGCCCGCTGACGGTCGACATCATAATAGTGATTGAACATTTTGATGAACGCCCATTGTGTCCACTTGTAATATTCGGGGTCGCATGTGCGTATCTCGCGGTCCCAGTCATAGCAGAAACCGATTTTGTCGAGCTGCGAACGATAGCGGGCAATATTGGTGCGGGTTGTCAGCTCCGGGTGCTGTCCGGTCTGTATGGCATATTGTTCGGCGGGAAGCCCATAGGCGTCGTATCCCATAGGGTGAAGCACATTGAAGCCTGACTGGCGCTTGAAACGCGAATATATGTCGGAAGCGATATAACCGAGCGGGTGACCGACATGAAGACCCGCCCCCGAGGGATACGGAAACATGTCAAGGACATAGAATTTCGGCTTGTCAACATTGATTTCGGTGTGATAGATGCGCTGGTCTTTCCAATATTGCTGCCAGCGGCTCTCAATCGATTTATGATTGTAATCCATTGTCTGTTTGTGGTTGTGGATGTGAATATCAGAAAGCAAAATTAGCTAAAATTTCGCATAGCCGCAAATTGACAATCAGCCGTCTCCACGCAAGCTTCCCGGACTGCCGATATAAAAATCCGCCTCAGTTGTTCCGGATAAAGGCACATAAGAGCCGAATATTCCATATTTTTTCGTATTTTTGGAGCATTATGACGCAATCATCCATCAGTTTCAAGCGACTTGAGTCGCTCGACATCCTCCGGGGTCTCGACCTTTTTATTCTTGTGTTTTTTCAGCCGGTCATGGTTTCCCTTGCCTCCGTGTGGCATCCTGAATGGCTCTCTCCGGTCATGCATCAGCTCGACCATGAAGTGTGGGAGGGTTTCCGTTGCTGGGATCTTGTCATGCCGCTGTTTCTTTTCATGACCGGTGCAGCCATGCCATTTTCCCTGTCCAAATTCCGCCGGCAGGACGGAAGCGTCGACCGTTCGGCATATGTCAGGATAGCGCGCCGTTTTGCCGTGTTGTTTTTCCTCGGGATGATAGTCCAGGGCAACAT
>JAIDXA010000033.1 GCA_029058705.1 Paramuribaculum sp.
CGACCAGCTGATCGACCGTTTTGCGGAAATGAAAGACAAGAGCAAAAATCCGGGCTATTCGTCCTATTCGCCGCAGACGCTCATCACCCATCTTGATGCTGCGGACTACGGTAGGATGCAGGAAAAAATGTATCGTTTCCCCGGATTCTATATCCAGAAACGAATTCTACGCGAATACAACTACCATTGCGGCGCAAACATTCTCGGGAATATCCGTGAGGTTTCGCCGGAAGACATCAAGCGCGATTCCTATTACCGCCGAGGCGACTACACGGGCGACCTCGGAATAGAGAAGAGTTATGAAAATTATCTGCGCGGCGTCAAGGGCGAAGAGATCCTCATCAGAGATGCGCTCGGACAGATCCACGGCCATTACGAGGATGGTGCGCATGACAAGAAGGCAATTTCCGGACGCAATCTCAAACTGGGAATCGACATAGAGCTTCAGGAGTATGCCGAACGTCTGATGACGGGCAAGATCGGAGCGGTTGTCGCCATCGAACCTGAAACAGGCGAGGTTCTTGCTCTCGTCACCAGCCCGACTTATGATCCGGCGATGCTCGTCGGCCGCGACCGTGGCAAAAACTACAAGGCATTGCGCGACAATCCCCACAAGCCCCTGCTCGACCGTTCGATACAGGGGGCATATCCTCCGGGGTCGACATTCAAGCCGGGACAGGGACTGATTCTGCTGCAGGAAGGGATCATCACACTCGGGACGGTCTTTCCGTGCAGCCGCGGCTACATCAACTCCGGTCTGCGAGTCGGATGTCACGGTCATGGATCGCCTATTGCACTTAAACCTGCCCTACAGACCTCCTGCAACGCCTATTTCTGCTGGGGGCTTAAAGCGATGCTTGAACGTAAACGACAGTACGGGTCTACCGCCAAGGCCTTTGAAGTCTGGAAAACCCATCTCGTGGAGCTCGGCTACGGCTACAAGCTCGGAATCGATATTCCGGGAGAAAGCCGCGGTTTTCTGCCGAATGCCAAATTCTACGACAAAATATACGGAGAAGACAAGTGGTCGGCCAACTCGATCATTTCGGTTTCAATCGGACAGGGCGAAATCATGGCAACTCCGCTGCAGATATGCAATCTGGGCGCAACGATCGCAAACCGCGGATGGTTTGTGACGCCACACGTTGTAAAGGAGATTGAAGATACCGTGCTGGCCAAACAATATGTCGACAAGCGCATGCCAAACATAAACCGGGCTCACTTCGAATCAGTGGCCGAAGGCATGAGAATGGCCGTCACCGGGGGGACATGCAAACTTGCAAACCTCCCGGACATCGAAGTCTGCGGCAAAACGGGAACCGCCCAGAACCCGCACGGACGCGACCATTCGGTGTTTATGGGATTCGCGCCCTACCACAATCCAAAAATAGCAGTCTGCGTCTATGTCGAAAACGCAGGTTTCGGCGCGACTTTCGGAGTTCCGATCGGCAGCCTTGTCATTGAAAAATATCTCAAGGGCGAGATTTCGGATTCAAGAAAATATATCGAAGAACGAATGTTGCATACATCCACCATTTCAACCAATGCATCAAAGAGAAAATAATCTGTCGGTTTTCAGCCAGGTCGACTGGTTCACAATAGCGCTGTATGTGGTGCTGGTCATTGCAGGTGTGTTCAGCATCTATGCGGCGAGCTATGATTTCGACAATGCGAGCCTTCTCGATCCAAATGAGTTTTCAGGGAAACAGATCCGCTGGATTATTTTTTCGATAGCACTCGGCATTGTCATTCTTCTTTTTGACTCACATGTGTTCGAGACCTATGCCATCCCGATCTATCTGGCCATACTCTTCATAATGCTTGTGACGATTTTTGTGGCGCCGGACATCAAGGGGTCGCATTCGTGGCTCGTTATCGGCCCGCTCCGGTTTCAGCCGGCCGAGTTCGGCAAATTTGCAACCGCGCTCGCGCTTGCCAAGCTTTTCAACTCCTATAACTTCAAGCTCAACGCCTCACCGAAGAATTTCGGACTTGCGCTTGCAATCATATTCGTTCCTATCCTGCTGATCATAGCGCAAAATGAAACGGGATCGGCTCTTTCATATTTCGCGCTGTTTTTTGTTCTCTACCGCGAGGGCATGAGCGGAATGATACTACTTGCGGCACTGAGCGCAGTGACGTTTTTCGTCGTTGCGGTCAAATATACCGAGACATTGTTTCTTGGCATACCGCTTGGCGAGGCCATAGTCTTTATGCTTATAATGGCACTGATGACAGCCATAGTCGCGATATACTGCCGCGCGATCGAGGCGGCACGCAATCTGCTGTTGTGGTTTGCCGGCACCGGGGCGTTTGCAGGAATCCTTTCGCTTTGCGGAGTGGCAGTGCCCGGTCTGGTCTATTTCCTCGGTGTCATACTGATTGCCTGTGTCTACATGACGCTCCATTTCCTGAGGATGCGTAATCCACGGCTACTCGCAACGATCATAGCCTGCGTAGTCTCAATAATATTCCTCTTTTCGGTCAACTACGCGTTCAACAACATTCTCAAGCCTCACCAGCGCCAACGCATAAACGTAGCTCTGGGCATCTCGGACGACCCGCTCGCAGCCGGCTACAATGTCAACCAATCAAAAATCGCAATCGGCTCAGGAGGGCTTTTCGGGAAAGGGTTTCTCAACGGAACGCAGACCAAGCTCAAGTATGTACCGGAACAGCACACGGATTTCATCTACTGCACAATCGGCGAAGAGCAAGGGTTTGCCGGAGCAAGCGCCGTCCTGTTTCTGTTCCTGATCCTCATATTGCGTGTGATGCATCTTGCCGAACGGCAGCCGACAGCATTCGGGCGAGTCTACGGCTACTGTGTCGCTTCGTATCTGATTTTCCATCTTGCCATCAACACCGGGATGGTTATCGGCCTTTGTCCGGTTATTGGAATTCCACTACCGTTCTTCAGCTACGGAGGGTCGTCGCTATGGAGTTTTACAATCCTGCTGTTCATTCTTTTGCGCCTTGACGCGGCGAGGAAAGAGCATCATTCGTTCCGATAGACAAGCGAAGCCCGTCTGCAAATTATATGGGATTCTTTTGTTGACCTCAAATGCATTTTGTAACTTTGTGAAATGTTGGAGCATCTTGCCTACATATTATTCTCCGGATTTTTAATCGGGGTGTTCATCAGCGCGCCTATGGGTCCCATAGGCATGCTCGTGATCCAGCGCACTCTAAGCAAAGGGCGCATGGCAGCATTATATACAGGAGTCGGCGCGGCACTGTCCGATCTACTCTACTGCCTTCTCTCGGGGCTTGGACTCTCACTGGTCACCGATTTCATCGAATCCAATAAATTCATTCTCCAGATTGTCGGATCGGCAGTGTTGATTCTCTACGGAATCTACCTTTTCCGCAACAATCCGTCGCGGGCCATCCCCCACTCGCCGGAGATGCCTACCAACTATTGGCGCGACTTTGTGACAGGATTTCTCTTCACGTTTTCAAATCCGCTGATACTATTCTTCATCATCGGTCTGTTCGCGCGCTTCAACTTCATGGATGCAAATTATGTTTACTACCATTACATGGCCGGATATCTCGCAATAATGGCGGGGGCATTGACATGGTGGTTTCTCATTACATATTTTGTCGACAAAGTCCGCGGACGTTTCAATATGAGGACACTATGGTTAATCAACCGCGTAATCGCGGGTGTACTCATAGGGATGGCTCTCATAGGGACCGTCCATGCAATCAGGAATCTTGTACCATAAGAGTAGCATATCTAAAATATTTTCTCCCATGACAGACAACAAACCGACACTCTCCGTTCCATTCATTCCCGAACTCGACAACCTTTCAAAAGATGAAATAATCAGCCGTCTGGAAGACTGCGGGACACGACGCACAATAGACTGCCTGAACTGGAAAGAGCAGTTCCCCTACCGTCCGCTGACAACTATCGCCGTTGCGCATTCGGGCAACTTCATCTACATCGATTTCTTTGTCAGATGCAATTATCTGCGCGCTGTCAACAGCGAGAACAATTCATCAGTCCACCAGGACTCATGCGTTGAGTTTTTTGTATGTCCTGACGGCAAACTGCCATACTACAACTTTGAATTCAACTGCATCGGGACAGCCCATGCTGCCTGCCGTACGGACCGCCATTCCGGCAGCCAGCTTACGGACTCCCAGCTCGATTCGATAAAACGCTATCCGTCGTGCGGAACGCGTCCGTTTCAGGAACTTGAAGGGCTATTCTACTGGAATCTGCTTGTTGCAATTCCACTTGAACTGATGAATCTGAAATTCGAAGGGAAACCGATCGAGATGACGGGAAACTTCTACAAGTGCGCAGATCTTACTGACGCTCCGCACTTCCTGAGCTGGTCGCCAATATCGACCCCGGAACCGGATTTCCACCGTCCGGAGTTCTTCGGCAAGATCACACTCGAAGGGAACGGCTGTAAATAAACCCTTCACTCTGCATGTGCGGAATGAACAAGGTCGATGACTTCTTCTTTGCCGGGAATGCGGTGAGCGGCGAACCCGATTACGGGCTTGCCGATACTTTCGTGCGCACTGCCGAAGCTTTTGCCAATGCCACATACCAGAGCGTCTACATCATCGACTATTTCCGCAAGAATTTCCTGTATGTGTCGCCCAATCCGCTGTTCCTTTGCGGGATGGCGGCCGACAAGGTCAAGAGTCTTGGCTATCAGTTCTATCTCGACCATGTTCCCGCTGATGAAGTCGATATGCTGCTGGAGATAAATCAGGCGGGGTTCTCTTTCATCAACAGAATACCGCCTGCAGAGAGAAAGAAATACACCATATCCTACGATTTCCACATAGTCAACGGTCACGAAAAACTCCTTATCAATCATAAGCTGACCGGACTTGCCTATCAGCCCGACGGCTCCGTGTGGCTCGGGCTCTCGGTTGTGTCACTGTCCACTCATTCCAAAGCCGGACAAATCACCATGCACTGCCGCGACAGAGCCGGATATTGGGAATATGACCTCTCTTTACACCGATGGGAGGAACATGCAGCTCCCATTCTTAACGAAACGGAGAAAGCAATACTGACGCTTTCCATCCAAGGCTTGACAATCAACGCCATCGCCGAGGAAATCCACCTCGCTGTTGATTCAGTAAAGACAGCTCGTCGCAGACTTTACGAGAAATTGGAGGTAAACAACATTTCCGAGGCTATTTCGTATGCCACCAACTACAAGCTGCTCTAATCAATAGATCAGGCACATTAGACTATTGTTTAGACACGGATAGAAAGTCTGTATTCAAATACTATCCGACTGTTTTATTGCCAACTTGTAACCTATACCTCTGATATTCAGCAACTCCAGTCCTGTGGATTTCGACAGATGCTTGCGGAGTTTATAGATGAAACCGTGGAGACGGTTGAGGTTGTTGTAATCGTCGTTCTGCCAGATGCGATACATCAGTGTTTTGGCTTCAACCACTTCGTTTGGATGTCGGAACAACTCTTCAATTATTACTGCCTCAGTATGTGTCAGTTCTATTATTCCCGGACCTACTGTAAGTCGTTGAGATGCAAAATCAAGCGAACAATCACAGATTGCGAGGTTGGTGTCTTCGGTTATTCCCTGTTGCTTCCGCTTCAACAATGCCTTGATGCGTACTACGAGTTCAAGAATCTGAAATGGCTTGCGAATGTAGTCGTTTGCTCCGAGTTCAAAGCCTTTCACCACATCGTCAAGCGCAGTTCTGGCGGTCAAGAACAATACGGGCACCGCCGGAGCTGTAAG
>JAIDXA010000330.1 GCA_029058705.1 Paramuribaculum sp.
AAAATTACCCGCTCCGGACTGAAGCGGGTAAGGGAGGATGTGCTCTTTATTTTAGTTTAAATGAAAGAGCCGTGATCTCACGCTAAAAAACGCCGCCACGGGGGATGCTTCTCCCGGTGGCGGTGTTGTCAGGGTGGTTTGCAAATGAGTGTCGGCGGCTTATTCCCCTGATCTCATTGAATATACGCCGGACGGCTCCATTAGTCGGGGCTGATGCGGCAGGATTACGGGCGACTGCATCTGTCAACCACAATTCCATTGTTTCGGAAAAACCGGAACAACGGCAACTTCCTGCCGGCTGCCGACACCGACCGCAGGTCAGAGATAGTCATCGCGGTGGGGTGTGAACACATCCACCACTTCGCCTCCTTCAATCACTTCAAAAGAGTGCGGGATATTTCCCGGAATGGCATATGAGTCGCCGGCTGTCAGAATAACGTCAATACCGGTCTCGGTTTCAACCTTCAGACGGTAACGGCCGGAAACCACATACCCACACTGTTCGTGGGGATGCCGGTGAGTGGTGGCGAAATTGCCCTTCACATAATTCATCTTCGTGACCATCGACTTTTCACCTACAGCCAATGAGTCAAGACTGACGCCCTTGAACATCCGGTTCAAGGCGTCTTCTTTTTTAACTACAATCTTATGCATACTACTTTTATGTATTTTACCAAATATGTTCATCTTAGCGACTCATAGCGTCAGCTCCATCTGAATGTCTCCCCGTTCGTAGGCGGGATGATACTCTTTCAGTTCCGTAAATCCAAGTTTGCGATACAGGCCTATTGCCGGCTTAAGAATTGTGTTGCTTTCAAGAAAGATTCTCTTTGCACCAAGCTGCCTGGCGCGGCAGAGAGCCGCACGACAGATTTTCTCGCCGACACCCGCTCCGCGCGACGCCGGATCAACAGCGAGCTTTGCGAGTTCAAAATCATATTCCCCGCCGGCCATGCGGCAGAGCGCCACGACACCCATAGGCTCGCCGTTGACCAATGCGACGAATATCAGTCCGCCCTTTGACAGGATCGAGCCATCGGGATCGTCCAGCACTTCGAGATCATGCGGTTCGAGCGACCAGTGGCTGTTGATCCACATGATATTAAGCCGTTTGAATGTCATGTGATATTCCGGGCGATAGTCAACAATCTCGACAATCCTGTTTTCGCGCTGCGCTTTTTCTTCCGCAACACGCCTCAGCAAAGATTTTTCAGACAACGCCCGCTCCCAGTTGTCAAGTGACCGCCACAGGCTGTCGGGCGATTGCGAGTCAATCGACCTGACTGCATTCCCAACATCCTCGCACACTACGCAAAGGCGTTCCTTCAATGCCCTCCCCTTTTCAGTCAGAGTTATGACGGTTGACCGCCGGTCCTCATCCGACTTCCCGTCAGTGACAATTCCGGCAGTTTTCAGCTCCTTTACAATATTGCTCACCGACGGATGTGTCTGCCCGATGGCTCTGGCAATTCCTGTGACCGAACAATCGCTTTCTTCAAAAAGCATATATAGAACTGGAAACCATTTAGGTTTGATGTCCACGTCATACATTCTGTAGACAGACGCTGCATCACGCGTAACGACATCCGCAAGCCAGCGAAGACGGCTTCCGACAGCAAGCATTCCGGTTTTTTCAAAGAATATCATACCTGTAATTGATTGCGTAATTAACTACGCAAATTTACAACAAATATTTATTCCTGCAAAAATGCGGCTTACGTTTTATAGAAACTGTTTACAGGCTTTTGCCACACTCTTCATCCGCAAGGCCATCAAAGCGGATATTGACAACATCGATTGCACACTTTTGCACACTTTTGTGTGCAATTGCTGTTTTTTTTTGCATCCTATTTGCAAAAAGCCATATTTTCGCTACTTTTGTTGTGAAAAAGCCACCCAATCATACTGAACGCCATATCCCGCCAATGAAAACCGCCCGCATAATCCCGTTGTTATTGATTCTCTTCTGTCTCTCCCCCTTTGCAACAGCAAAAAAGAGACAGGACTATCCACAGTCAGAAATAAAGGCGGAATATAATTATCATTACAAGTTCATGCGTAAGGGCGATGGTGCAACAGTAGATAAAAACACACCGTTCATCCTTCTTGCCAACCGCAGTCAGAGCAAATTTTATTGTCCGAGCACCGAGTTCAAGGATTCACTGGAATCGACACCTTCGGGGCGTGCGAAAGCCAATCGGATGTTTGATGCCGCGGTCGCTGCTTATGTTCAAAACCGGGATCGGAGCGCCATGGACGGTGTGGTCTATCACTCACGGCTATATGTGTTTAAAGATTTCACTAAATCCATTTCGACCACTTACGATGAGGCCGGAATGGGCGAATGTGGTTATTATGACGAGCCCTTCTCCGAAATAGATTGGGTGATAGTTGAAGACAGCACCAAAACAATCCTGGGCTATCAATGCATTATGGCTACAACTGATTATCACGGTCGAAAATGGACAGTATGGTTCACTCCTGAAATCCCCATGCAGGATGGTCCGTGGAAATTCTGCGGGCTTCCGGGGCTTGTCATGGAGGCAAGTGAACCCTCAGGCCAACATTGTTTTACTGTCACCGGAATTGAAACAAGCCAACAGCCTATTTATCCCGTTTTCAACACGGAATATGAGAAGATGGACAGAAAAGAGATGCTCCGGGCTGCAAGGCATTACCGTGAAAACAGCAATTCGATGTTCAAGGCTGCCACCGGAGCTGAACTCGGCGGAGGCTTTGATGCACCCGCAACCGAAGAAAGCCGCAAATACGACTATCTCGAAACCGATTATCACGAATGAAAAAAGTTATTGCATATTTATTGTATCTTCTTGCCACGGTCGGCATCGTAGCGCAAGCTAACGAGACGGGAAAGGAGCCGCATGATTCTTTGCTTACGGTGGCTCAAAACATTGAAGATTTCGATTTCGCCCTTAAAGAATTAGAAAACAGTTATGC
>JAIDXA010000331.1 GCA_029058705.1 Paramuribaculum sp.
GTCCTCATGCTCGAACCTGACTCGACCCGGACAAACAACATCGGCTACACAATCGACTCGATAAAAGAAACCGTTTCGCTTCCGGAAATGACAGCCACTTGCCTTGACCACCTGAAAAAACACACCCCAGACTCATTTTTCATAATGGTTGAAGGTGGAAACATCGATCACGCTGCCCATTCCCGCGACGGCGGTGCTGTCATCAAAGAAATCATCAATTTCGACAAAGCAATCTCCATCGCTCACGAATTTTATCTGGCCCATCCCGACGAAACTCTGATTATCGTAACCGCCGACCACGACACGAGCGGCATGACCAACGGCGACTATGGCAAAGCCGGTTCGACCGACATCTCAATCATCGACAGCCAGCGCATGTCAAAAGACGAATTTACCAAATGGTCAACCGCCTACGCCTCCGGATCAGCCGTCAGCTGGGAATACATGAAAGAGTTTCTTACTTCTGAATTCGGATTGTGGAAAAAGATTCCCGTCAATGAAAAAGACGAAAACAATCTTAAAGAAAAATTCGACAAAGCCTTCATACTCGGCAACGGAACAACTACAAAATCGTGGTATAATGACTTCAATGAATTTTCTATAGCACTCTTCGACCTGCTGAACAATAAGGCTGGCATCTACTGGACATCAGACACCCACACAGGCAATCTCGTTCCGGTTTATGCGGTCGGAATCGGGAAAGAAGCCTTCTCGGCCTTTAACGACAACACCTCCATCCCTGAAAAAATAATGAATGCAGGAAACCAACAACAGAATTAACCCGTAAAAAACCGGCCCGCGGCAGAACATGTCTGCTGCGGGCCGACTCTTGGAGAGTGGTCATTTTTATTTATCCATAACTGTTTCTATCAGCCATTTGCATTGGCTCGACCAGCGCGTTTCTGTTTTTTGCCGTCATGTCTTCCCTTTCCGGCAAACTTCTTTCCATGTTTATGCCCTTTGCCATGATTTTTCCCAATGAACTGCACATTGTTTTCAAGAAACTGCACATACTGTTCCGGGCTAAGAATTGACTTAACATCTGCAAGGAACTGCTTTTTACACTCCTGACGCTTTGCCATGCGAGCCTCGCGGGCAGCCTGACGTGACTCTTTATCTGCCTTTGCAACATTTTCCTGTTTTGAAGCCTTGGCCTTCTCTGACTTTTCTTTTCTTTCAGCCATCCGCTTTTCCTGAAGTGCCTTAAGCTTGGTCTGCTGCTCCGATGACAGATTCAGGCCTTCAAACGGATTGTGTTTCGATCCGTTGCGGTCTTTTCCACACTTCTCTTCAGCGCCTTTGCAAACCCTCTGGCAGGTTGCGGCCTTGTTCCCGGATGAAACGGTTGTTGACTGAGCCATTGAAGTGAAAGACACCAACGACATTGCGACAAGAGAGATTCCCAAAAATTTCATTTTCATAAGTCTATAAGTTTTCAAGTTAGTTACTATTGGTTTTCATTAGTTTCGGTTCTTTGACTTCGCTCAAACACGTAAGTTTAGTTGACCACGCATCATTAACTAACTTTTAACCATACAATTGACAAACACTTAAACTATCATAAAAAACAACCACTGCCATTAAACCATAAGGAGTGCCCCCCTGATTCAGGGCACTCCTCATAATAAATATAATAAATGAAAACAGACAGCACGTCCTGATTCCTGCTCATTTATCTCACCAAAACTTTTTCCGTTTTAGAACCCTGGCGACGAATATACAAACCTGCCGGCAGATTATCGTCATTCATCCTGAGTCCCTGCAGATTATAATATTCAACAGGCACATTCTCATTATCCGTAGCGGAATCAATCAAACCGATTCCGGCAAAAGCTCCGCTTTCCGCGAGCTCCACATTGTCAAGCATCCAGCGCAATGCAGGAGCGCTTCCCGCTACCGGCCATTGCGAGTCGGCGTTGCGTACTGTCACCGTCGAACCTTTTTTTATAACGCCTTCCGCTATGGTGATCTTCTCGTTAATCCACTTATAGGCTGCTCCGTTTTCAAAATTCCACACCCCGACCGGATAAACATGTTCCACATTGTCAGTAGTGACAATGACAACTATTTCTGTCGGATCCCATTTACCCGAAGCCTGGCGCATTGAACACCAGTCAAACGAAAGCACCATTTCCTCATCCGAAGGAATGTCAGCGGCAATCGGCATCACTATTCCCGAATAATAGCCCGTCAGGCCAAACTTCAGATAATTTGTCTGAAGATAAGTCTGAGCCTCAGGCTTTCGCTCTGACTTACTGGCGGCGTGGGTCGCAAGAATTGTATAGCCCTTTCCGGTCAATGCCTGATAGGCGGAAACGCCATTTACCTTAGGCGTAGCGAGCTGTGGAGCGTTCGCATCCGGATTATCCGTTTCTACCGTCAACCCGCACGGCTTTCCATTTCCAACCTCCGCCCAAGGAGCCAGCCACTCGAAATCTTCCTTGAAATAAACCCCGTCCGGAAGCGGATCTTCTGTTTCCTCTCCGTCAAGACTTCCGGTGAACGTCAAATACCCGTTCAGCGATTGCCCGGCCATAGTCCCGACTCCTGAATAATTCAACGTAAGAATCCCATTTTCTTCTGTTCCGTCAAGATCCATCGTTATTGCAAGATCATACTGATAAATCTTACCAACCTTTAGATCTTCACAACTGCCCGCATAAACAACCCGATCGCCGGTAGACACTGTCGATACATTCTCGAATTTGACAGGACCCACCACAGCATTGACTCCAAGCACTGCTGTTTCGAATTCGAGAATCGTCACTTCTGATGTTCCGTCGCCTTTGTCATCAATTGCCACGACCACATCCGCATCAATAACGTTTCCAAGATCCCCTTGCAGATGACCGCTGTACGTAGCGGCCGCCATTGAACCATAAGAAGCTGCAATAGCCAAAGATAGTAGAGTTTTTTTCATGTCAATAGATTTTATTTATTAAACAAATGTGATTGTATGAATTGCGTTTACCATTCGTCCGAAATAAATTCGAACGCAGACCTTGTAGCACCTCGAAAGCAAATACTTTCATTTCGCACCAAATTTACCTCCTTATTCTTAATTT
>JAIDXA010000332.1 GCA_029058705.1 Paramuribaculum sp.
CAGTACGATCGGTAACAACGGGCCCGATGGCGGCCACATCGTGGAGTTCCATCCATTCATCAAGCTTCGGGAATCGCCCTCGGAGATATGATTTGACATTGTTCACCTCTGCTGCGTAGGATCCGTAAATTTTCTGATTCTTCTGGACAGACTGATTGAGAATCGGCCAGCGGACAAAGTTAAGCGTCTGCGACTCCTCAAGCACACCCGCACAACTGTCAATCAGGTTTTCAAAAAATTCATAGTTGAAATTTCCGTTATGCCTGAGCTGACTCCATATCTCACTGAGCTCCCCGCGTGCGGCGGCATCTTCCTTGACTATGCGATTGACAAACGCCTCCATTCCATTGGCTTTCGAGGCATCTTTGTGGGTATAGAGATAATCCGTCATGCCGTTGACCGGATAGGGCGTCCCGCAATTCTGAAAGCCAAGATCGACGTCCCACACCGGCCCTACATGGAATTGCTCGTCGCCACGATCCTTCCACATATACATGCTCCAGAACGAATCCTGATTGCCATCAAGTTCGCAGACAATAAAATAACGTAAAAAGCTCTCAAGGTCAAGATATCTGCGGTATCCGTTCTCGGTGTCGGTGAAATCGGCTGAAAACAGCGCGGCTTCCATTTTGTTGAAATAGTCGCGGATATAAACCGACTGAGCGTCGGCGATCTCGTCTTCATCAGGTGACTTTATTGTCACAGGCGTCCCTTTGTCTGACGTGAACCACGAAATCTCCTGATCGGCATATGCATCGATTTCAACAAAGTAACCCCCGCTCAAAGCTTCGCCGGCAACATCGTCAGGCGTCATCTCGGTCAGCTCAACGCGCCCGTCGCCAGTTTCAACCTGGTCACACAACTGATAGGCCCCTTCATACGAACCGTTATAGACAACATCGACAAACGTGCAATAAGGAGTATAGGCCATTCCGGCCTCGCGGCTTATCTCAAACGCTATCTTATTCCTCATCAGAGTTCTGTCGCCATAGTTGTTGATGAGAGTCCACTTCTTTGCCTTGGCCGGTGCATCGAGCGGCTGCTGCTTCTTTTTGAATTTGATCTGGAACGGTTTTTTGGGAAATGTCCACGAACCGTTGCCGCGGCCTTTCATACGGGCGGACGCATCTTCAAGAATCTTCGTACCATCCTCAGACACGATCGCCACATAGGAACCTTCATGTTTGTCGGACTTCGACTTGATCTCAGCCTGCCCGGGGGTGTTGAATGTCACAGTCGGCAGATTGGTGATCTGAAAGAACTTTGAATTGTCGCCTTCGCCCGGCTCGCCCTCGAACTTTATTTCGGCAAAACACCCCTCGGTTCCAGACGCGACGACCCTTACATAGCGGAATCCGCGCGTTGTCTCCACATCAAGATATGTCATTTCCTTTTCCGATGGAGCTTCCTTGAAAATCTGTATGGTCACCGCATCGGTAAAATCACTCGAATTAGCGCCCTGCACAACTGCGAGTCGAGCCGATTTCGACATCAAGTAGGCAGCCTGCAGGCCGACCCGACTGATCACATGCGGTTTTCCGAGATCCATCCCGACCCAGTTGCGCACATAACCGTTGGCATAATTGTACTGCCCCCTGAAATATGTCGACACATTTCCGTCAAAACATTTTGACGCCTCGGCAAGATTCGACCCCATTGCTGTACCTTCCAGGACAGCGGCCTCAGCAACCGCAGGCGACAATAAATTTGTCAAAAGAACAAATGCCGCGGCAAAAAAACTTTTTTTCATGGTCTGTAAGATTTAATTTCTATAGGTTGTTTATTGTTGCTTGTTGCGTTTTTCACGCTGTGCTCCGGCGAGCATGCCGCAGGCAGCCATTATGTCTTCGCCACGCGAAGCCCTGATCGTCGCTGTCAGGCCAAGGTCATTTAGCCGGTCACGGAAAGCTACCATGCGGGCTTCGTCGGTGGTCTGCAGGTCACTTCCCGGTATCGAATGGAATCGGATCAGGTTGACACGGCAGTGAAGCCCACGCAACAGACGCGCAAGCGCATCAGCATGGCGCATATCGTCATTAAGTCCCCGCCACATTATATATTCGACCGACAGACGCCGCTGGTGAGCCCAGTCGTAACCGCGCAGCATTCCGACCACATCGGTCAGAGCATAGGCTTTTTCGACCGGCATCAGCGAGGCCCGCTCGTCGGCATAGGGCGAATGGACACTGATGGCCACATGCACCTTCGTGCGCTCGATAAGTTCTTTCAGTTCCCTGATCTTTCCGACAGAGGAAACCGTGATTCGTTTCGGACTCCAGCCCAGCCCCCATTCCGCAGTCATGACCTCGATGGCCGCCACAACTTCATTGAAGTTGTCCATCGGCTCGCCCATGCCCATAAAGACCGCGTTGGTCAGATCCGCGCTCTCTTCGACCGAAAGAACCTGATTGATGATCTGAGCGCATGTCAACTGTCCGTGGAATCCCTGTCGGCCAGTCATGCAGAACCGGCAGCCCATACGGCATCCTGCCTGTGAGCTGACACACAAAGTGGCTCTGTCCCTGTCTGGAATCATTACAGACTCGACATCACGATCCACTGCGCCGCGGAAAAGATATTTGACCGTACCGTCGACCGACACAGCTCTGGCCAAAGGCGTCTCCCGTCCCACACAATAGCGTCGGCCAAGCGTTTCGCGGGCCGATTTCGGCAAATCCGTCATTTCATCTATCGATTCCACCCGCTTCTGATAAAGCCATCTGGCCATCTGGCCGCCGGCAAAGCGACGCATTCCGTTTTCAAGAGCGACAGCCTGCAGCTGTGTCAGCGACATGCCGATCAAGGGCTTAAGTTCTTCCTCCATCTATTGTCAATTATTTATTCGCAAAGATACATTTTTTTATCCTTCCCCACAACACCCTCCATACAAGCCGCCTCATCATAAGAAAAAAGACCTAATTGTTAAATTCAGCGTTTAGACTTTTTAATTTCTTTTTACAGACTTCTTATTGTCGTTCAATTATTTATGATTAACTTTGCATTACCGGAACGGGATCTGAGACAACAACAGGCTTCCCGGCTTTTCCGACAGAACCTTAAGCATCTGTAAAAACAACCGCGGCTTTTCCAGCAATGTCCGCGAACACTCACAGCAACGCCAGCGGACCGGACCAGAACACACACCTTCCGGTTTGACCACCTTCCACCCATATCCCCCCAATCGACCGACTGCCTTCAATCCGGCAGTCCAAGTCTCCGCCACCGTTGCCCTGACAGAGTTTTCGGTTCGCGCTCGGTCAATCCGGCCACAAATATTCTGATCCAATGTTTGTTAGACAATATATACTTGAATTTTGGTTATGAGGGAGGTGCGCTACTGTGAAGTAGTGCATCTCATTTTTTTGACAGATTTGCAGAATCCGGATATTATCACGAAATTTGTCTGGTGAAAGCGCACTTGCACTGTTGCAGAATCCACGTGTATTTTCCAGACAACATTTTCCATCCACCCACAA
>JAIDXA010000333.1 GCA_029058705.1 Paramuribaculum sp.
CCAACATAGGAAACTCGGCCCTTTCCTCCGGCATCTAAGAAGAAGTAAGCAAAGCTGTTTGGAGCTGCTACTGGGGCGGAGACACTCTTATGGACCTCTCGACTGGCGACAACATTCATGAAACCCGCGAATGGATCATTCGTAACTGTCCCGTACCGATGGGAACTGTTCCGGTTTATCAGGCACTTGAAAAAGTCGACGGCAAAGTAGAGGATCTGACGTGGGAAATCTACCGCGACACTCTGATTGAACAAGCCGAACAAGGCGTCGATTACTTCACCATACATGCAGGCGCCCTTAAGGCACATGCCGATATGATAGGAGAACGTCTGACAGGCATTGTTTCACGGGGAGGCTCGATTATGACAAGCTGGGCGAAAATACACGATGAAGAAAATTTCCTCTATACCCATTTTGATGAAATCTGCGAGATCCTTGCCAAATACGACGTCGCTGTCTCTCTCGGCGACGGACTGCGCCCCGGTTCGATTCATGATGCCAACGACCGCTCACAGTTCCTCGAACTTGACGTGCTTGGCGAACTCACAGAGATAGCATGGAAACACAATGTGCAGGTTCTCATAGAAGGTCCTGGACATGTTCCGATGCACAAGATCAAAGAAAACATGGACCGGCAGATTGAAAAATGCCATGAAGCCCCATTCTACACACTCGGACCGTTGACAACAGACATCGCTCCCGGATATGACCACATAACATCTGCCATAGGCGCCGCTCAAATCGCATGGATGGGAACAGCGATGATCTGTTATGTAACTCCGAAGGAACATCTTGCGCTTCCGAATCTTGAAGATGTCAGAAATGGAGTGATCACATATAAGATTGCCGCTCATGCCGCCGACCTTGCGAAAGGCCATCCAGGCGCACAACTACGCGACAACGCTCTTAGCAAAGCCCGTTTTGAATTCCGCTGGAAAGACCAGTTCAATCTTTCGTTAGACCCGGACAGAGCCAGACAATATTACGTGGAAAGCCACAAATCCGACGATCATTTCTGCACAATGTGCGGTCCCAATTTCTGTGCAATGCGAATCTCAAGCAAGCTTGCTGACGATTGCGCCAAATAACCGATTCAACAACTACTTGCAGTGCGTCGTGCTGGCGAACTGCAAGTAGTTGTCTTCCAATAACTGATTCATATTCGCGATCGTGCGGATCGCTTTCAAACAGAAAATAACTGTAATTCCATATCATCATTAATTGTTTTAAGATTCATGATCTCATTTCTCCAAAGAGTTTTCCTCTGTGCTGTGATCTTCATGTCAGGGATGTCGGCCAGCGGCCAGCGGTTGGCTCTGAAAACCAACACTCTGGATTGGCTCATTCAATCGCCTAATCTGACAATGGAGGCCAGACTGAACCGTCGGCTCACCATTGATCTTGGCATTGCATGTAATCCGATAAAAAAAACTGTCTATTCATCGGGGCTTAGTTTGCGTAATTTTCGGATTCGACCCGAGCTTCGCTATTGGTTCAATCGTCCGATGGCCCGTCATTTCGCAGGAATAGCTATTGAAGCCGGTTCCTTCGATTTGAAGTTCCATCCACACCACTACACCGGGAGCGGAGTCGCCGCCGGTGTGACTTATGGCTATGCCCTGGTTCTAAGCCGCCACTGGAATGTGGAATTTTCCGTGGGCGCCGGACTCGCGCGGATATGGGGATTCGACTACCGTGAACCTGACAACCGTCCGGACAACAAAAATATGAATAAATGGATTCCTGTACCGATAGGCACAGGCGTAACTTTTTCTTACATCTTTAAATAACTTAGGGAATGGGAAAAAATACTAACCAATCATGGCTTGCCATAGCAACCGCAGTCTCGGCGATTGCCCTACCATGTGTCGCCCGCGATATTAACGTACGCGGAATTGTGACTGATCCCTCAGGAGCTCCATTACAGGGCGTCACTATCTATGATGCCAACACTGACAGGCTGCTTGCAAGCACAAATGACGAAGGCAAATATCTTGTAATAGTTGATTCCGAAGGAAAGCTTCTTTTCTCGATTCTTGGAATGGAGGATACGGAAGTCCCGGTCGAAGGTCGCCTGACTGTTGATGTGACTCTCACGCGATCGGCAATCACGCTCGGCGAAGTATTCGTAAAAGGTAAAAGCAAGCTGAAAGTCGTTTCGCCAGAGCCCACCGACATAGAGATGAAAGGCAACTATGCGTATATTAAGACC